>JBELLC010000144.1:0-6302 GCA_042088965.1 Nisaea sp.
AGCCATGTCAGGCTGTTGGTCCTTGGCCGGGGTACCCATTTGCCAAGGCGAGGACGTTGTCACAATCTTGCCCGCCACCTTGCCAGAAGACCAATTGACTCAGCGGCTCAGCGAGACCGATGCCGCGGTCATTATGAAGCTTGGTCGTCATTTACCGAAAGTCAGACGTGCCCTGTCGGCCAGCAGCAAGCTCGATCAAGCAACCTATGTGGAGCGCGGCACCATGGCCGATGGCCACTTTCAGGCCCTAACCGAAAAGCGTGACGATCAAGCCCCCTATTTTGCATTGATCCTGGTTGCGGGCTGGCAGGGCCGATCATGAGCGGGCGGCTGGCGGTGATCGGGATTGGCCCTGGTAATCCAGATCAATGGACGGCGGAGGCGCGCACCGAAATTGCCGCTGCCAGCGATTTATTTGGCTATGAAAGCTATCTGGCGCGCGTCCCCAAAGCCGCCCATCAAGCCCATCACGCCTCGGATAATCGGGTTGAGCGCAGCCGAGCTGAGGCGGCTCTATCACTGGCGGCCAGCGGCCAGCAGGTGGCGATGATTTCCGGCGGTGACCCAGGTGTCTTCGCGATGGCCGCCGCCGTTTGTGAAGCTATCGACCATGGTCGCGCTGACTGGCGCCAATTAGAGGTGGTCTTTATCCCCGGCGTTACCGCGATGCTCGCGGTTGCCGCCCGCATTGGGGCACCGCTGGGACATGATTTTTGCGTCCTGTCACTATCCGATAATCTAAAGCCATGGGCGCTGATTGAACGTCGCTTGCGGGCAGCAGCTGACGCGGGCCTGATTATCGCCCTGTATAACCCCATTAGCCGCGCCAGACCTTGGCAGCTGAGCGCCGCTTTTGAGGTGCTGGGAAACTATTTACCAAAGCAAACAGTGGTGATTTTTGGCCGTGCTGCGGGCCGTCCAGATGAACAAATAACCCTCACCAACTTAGCGGCAGCCGCCGACATCAGCGCTGATATGGCGACCTGCGTGATTATCGGCTCCCCTCAAACCCGCCTGATTGAGCGGCCAGGAAAATCACCGCTGGTCTATTCTCCGCGCAGCGTGTCGGTCGTATCCCCAGCGGGCAGCAGGCCGGAGGACAGCCAATGATCAATCCATGGCAGCGCGGCGGCGACCGTCGGCACCTGATCGCCTTGAGGCAAAACCGGCCGCTTGACCAAATAGCAGGGCAGCCGAAGGGCGCGGGCCGCATCCAGTTTCGCCCCCGAAGCCGAACCACCGCTGTTCTTGGCGATAATCATCTGCACGCCGTGATCGCGCAGCAACGCCATTTCACTGGCCAAATCAAACGGCCCTCGCCCCAACAGATAATCGACCTGCGGCAGATCCAATGGCGGCGTCACAGGATCAACACTGCGGATCAGATAGCGATGGTGCGGGGCCGTCAGCAGGGGTGCCAATTCTTGCCGCCCAAAGGCGACAAAAATTCGCTGTGGCAGCGCGCCGATTTGCTGAAGCGCGGCCGCCAACCCGTCGACAATACGCCAGTCATCGCCTGCACTGGGCTGCCACGCTGGTCGGCGGATTGCCAGATGCGGCAAGCCTGTTTGTGCGGCCGCCGCCGCCGCATTTATGGACATTTGTTGGGCAAAAGGATGGGTTGCATCAACCAACAGGTCGACCTTATGGTCGCGCAAATAGCACACCAGACCAGGCACACCGCCGAAGCCGCCCCGGCGCGTTGGCACCATCTGCGGCAGGGGGTTTTGGGTGCGGCCCGCCATCGACAAGGTAACCGACAGATGCGGCTTTGCCGCCAATGCGCCGGCCAGCTGGCGGGCCTCTGTGGTACCGCCCAAAATCAGGATATGATGGCTCATGATTGATTTTACGAATAAACGCGGGTGCACGCCACCGGCAAAAATGCCGCCGGAAAAATGGCTAACAGTTGTTGGTATTGGCGAGGATGGTATCAACGGTTTGGGCGCCGCCGCAAAAGCCGCAATCGCAGCCGCTGATCTGGTCTTTGGGGGCCGTCGCCATTTGGACCTGGCAGCGCCATTAATAAACGCCCAAACCACACCCTGGTCACAACCGTTCGATCGACACCTAACCGCTGTTGCTGCGGCCCGCGGCCAAGCTGTCTGTATCCTCGCCTCCGGTGATCCAATGCTGCATGGGGTTGGCGCAACCGTCAGCCGAGTCATCCCAGCACGTGAAGTGACTTTTTTGCCGATGCCATCAGCGTTCAGTTTGGCCGCCAATGCCCTAGGCTGGCCCTTGGCGGATATCACAACAATCTCGCTTCATGGCCGCGACATTGCCCATCTGCGGCGTCATTTGCAGCCCGGTCAGAAGCTTTTAATCCTGACTTCTGACAGCCAAAGCCCTGGCTTGCTGGCGACATACCTTACCGACCACGGCTTTGGCAACGCCAAGGTAACGGTGTTGGAAGCCCTTGGCGGCAATGCTGAAAAAATCCGTGAGGGCCATGCTGCGGATTTTAATCTCAGCGATATTCATCCGCTGAATCTGATGGCGGTTGAGATCACCGCCGACGTCAGAGCCACTTTCCTGCCGTTGAGCCCTGGCATCGCTGATGACTGGTTTGATCATGATGGACAAATGACCAAGCAAGACATTCGCGCCCTCACCCTGGCCGCCTTGCAGCCATTGGCGGGCCAACTGCTCTGGGATGTGGGCGGCGGCGCTGGCTCAATCGCCATTGAATGGTTATTGCGCACGCCGTCAATGAAAGCCATCACCCTTGAACGCAATGGCGAACGGGCCGCCCGGATTACCGAGAATGCGCGCCGTTTGGGTGTTCCCGACCTGACGGTGATGCATGCCGCCGCGCCGGACGCCTATGCCGGGCTGCCCACACCAGACGCCATTTTCATCGGCGGCGGCGGCAGTAACATAGCGGTCCTCGAAGGGGCGATGGCAGCGTTGAAGCCCGGCGGTCGCCTGGTCGTTAACGCTGTTACCTTGGAAACCGAAAGCCAGCTTATCGGCGTTCATAAATCCCATGGCGGCCGGTTAATTCGTTTGGCCCTCGCAGAAGCCCAAGCGGTCGGTAAAATGACAGGCTGGCGGGCGGCCATGCCGGTCACGCAATGGTCATGGAGCAAGCCATGATCTGTGTTGGGATCGGCTTTAATCATCAGGCCGACAGCACCGCCATTGTGGCCGCCGTCAACGCCTGCTTAAGCCTGCACCAGATTGCAAGAAATGACCTGCACGCCCTGGCAACGCTTGCTGCCAAGGATGGCCTGGCCCTCCGAGAGGCGGCGCAGATTTTAGACTTACCCCTGGTTTTTCCAAGCCGGGCCGCACTTGATGACGCTGCCCCATACTGCCAAACCACATCGCAAAAAGTATCCGCCAGCCATGATCTGCCATCGGTCGCCGAAGCAGCAGCATTGGCAGCGATTGGCAACCCGGCATATTTGCTGGGCCCGAAACACAATCATGGCCATGTCAGTTGCGCACTGGCCCACCCAGGGAGGCCCGCATGACCGTTCATTTCATTGGCGCTGGCCCGGGGGCCGCTGACTTGATGACCTTGCGGGGCCGCGATTTGATTGCGCAATCGCCGATTTGCCTTTACGCCGGGTCCATCGTGCCGCCAGAGGTGTTAAGCCACTGCCCGAAGGCTGCTCGACTGGTCAATACCGCGCCGCTGTCCCTCGATGATATTGAGGCCGAATTTATCAGCGCTGCTGAAGCGGGAAAAGATATCGCCCGCCTGCACTCCGGCGACTTGGCCATGTGGAGCGCGGTTGCCGAGCAAATTCAGCGCCTGAAAAACCACGGTCTTGCGTATACCCTGACCCCTGGTGTGCCTGCCATTGCGGCAGCGGCGGCGGCCCTCGGGCAAGAATTAACCTTGCCTGCCGTCGCCCAAAGTTTGGTCCTGACCCGTTTGTCAGGCCGGGCATCACCCATGCCCGCAGATGAAACTCTTGAAAATTTTGCCCGCTCCGGGGCCACCCTGGCGATCCATCTCGCGGTTCACAGGCTGGCAGAAATCGTCGACAGGCTTACGCCGTTTTACGGCCCTGACTGCCCCGTTGCAGTGGTTGCCCGGGCAAGCTGGCCAGATCAGGTAATCTTGCGGGGCAGCTTGGCAACAATCAACGCCAACGCAGCCGCAACCGACATTACCCGCACAGCCATTGTCTTGGTTGGACCGTCGCTTAATCTATCCCAAGACGCGCCTTTAGGCCGGGAAAGCGCGTTATACGATCCAGATTATCAACGTCGCTTTCGCGGACGGGCCCCATGAACAGGTTGAAGCGGCGCTGTACCGCGAATTACCCCACCCCGATCAATCACCAAAATTTCCAGTGCACTGCCGCTGTCCTGCAAGACCGGTGCTGCAACCTGCCAGGCGCGCGCAGCAACCGCATCCCCCAGCTGAATATCTGCCGCGCTGGCATGGCTGAAAGCCTCGGCAACAGTGTTCGAGGCGATAATTTTTGCGGCCAAGTCAGCATTGCCGCCAGCACCTGTGGCGATGTCGGCCAGCGCCTGTTGATCGGCGCGGCCACGCTTGGAATGCACATCCAGCATGCCTTGTGCCAATTTACTCATCTTGGCGACACCGCCTGCAATCGTGATGCGCGGCACGGGATGGACACGCAGATATTTCAACATGCCACCGATAAAATCACCCATTTCGATCAATTGTTTTGGGTCCAGCCGATGATGCGCTTCGACCACCCGTTCAGATGTCGCGCCAGTAGAGCCCGCAATGTGGTCTTGCCCCGTGGCGCGGGCAACATCAATGCCGCGATGAATCGAATGGATCCAGGCCGCGCAAGAAAAGGGGATAACAATGCCCGTGGTTCCCAGAATCGACAGGCCATTGATAATCCCCAATCGACCATTCAAGGTGCGTTCCGCCAGGGCCACACCACCCGGGATCGAAATCTCAATTTCAAAATCAGCGCTTGCGCCAGCAACTTCCGCAATCGCCGCCGTGATCATCTGCCGGGGCACCGGGTTAATCGCCGGTTCACCTGGGGGCACGGGCAGTCCGGGCAATGTGACTGTACCAACACCGTCACCAGCCCGGAAAATAACGCCCGCACCCTTTGCCGCTGGCCGTGCCGTGACCACAACCAACGCCCCATGGGTCACGTCCGGATCATCGCCAGCATCCTTGACCACAGCCGCCATTGCCGCATCAGGCTTCAGCCAGTGATCCGCCAGCGCGAACGCCACCTTTTGGCCTTTCGGCAAGGTAATTTCGACCGGGTCAGGGAAACCGCCACCCAGCAGCGCTTGCACCGCTGCTTTCGCAGCAGCGGTCGCACAGGCACCGGTGGTCCATCCCCGACGCAAATTTTCAGCTTTGCCGTCCATCCTGAAATCTATAGGACAAGCGCAGCCAACCGTCATCTGCAAAGCCAAAAGACATGGATTTAACATTGACCCTTGCCGCCCTGGTCGCCAACCGACCGACCTTCCAACCCGGCCATGTTTGGCTGGCAGGCGCAGGTCCTGGCAATGCTGAATGCCTGACCCTTGGGGTGCTGTCTGCCCTGCAAGAGGCTGATGCAGTTGTCTATGATGCTTTGGTCGATGACAGTGTTATGGCTTTTGCTGGCGAGGCAGACTTGTATTTTGTTGGCAAGCGCGGTGGTCATCCATCCATTGGCCAAGAAGAAATCAACCAGCAACTCATTACCTTGGCGCAAGCAGGCAAACGGGTGCTGCGGTTAAAAGGCGGTGACCCCTTTATCTTTGGGCGCGGCGGTGATGAGGCATTGGCATTAACGCAGGCCGGAATCAGCTTTCGTATTTTGCCGGGTGTCACAGCAGCCTCTGGGGCCGCCGCCAGTGCCGTCATCCCAACCACCATGCGCGGCGTCAACAAAGCCGTCATTCTGGCGACAGGCCATGGTGCCAATACTGATGATGACATTGATTGGCAGGCGTTGGCGCGCACCGGCCAGCCGATTATCATTTATATGGGCTTGCGCAATCTGCCACTGATCACAGCGGCCTTGATGCAAGGGGGCCTGCCAAGTGACACCCCAGCCGCAGCGGTAATGTCAGCGACCTGCGCCGATGAAAAAATCCTGGAATCAACTCTTCACGATCTGTCCCAAGCTGTTATTGATGCCAATTTTCACGCCCCAACACTGATTTTTGTGGGCGAGATTGTGCCAATGCGGGGGCAGCTTACCGCCGATCTGGCCACTTTGTCTCACCGCGGCGATACACCATGACCGGACGCGGCCTGATCATTGGGGCAGCCCGTTCCGGCGCCGGCAAGACCAGCGTGACAATCGGGCTTTTACGGGCTTTCAAGCGGCGCGGCTTGGCCATTA
>JBELLC010000016.1:0-34801 GCA_042088965.1 Nisaea sp.
AGCGGCACATATTTCAGGACCTGTGGCATTAAAAGCCGAATCTCCGCGCTTAGCGCATAAAAGTGATCTTGGTCTGCTGGCCTTAAATGTCCAAGGTGAGGCGGCGGTTACACAGCAATTTGAACGTCTGGTATCGGTTGCGCAAAGTGTCGATATGGTGCTTGCAGGTGTGCTGATACAGGCTATGGCGGCTCCTGGCATTGAGGTGATTGTTGGCGTTTATCGCGATCCCACCTTTGGGCCGATGCTCTCGGTTGGCCCTGGCGGTGTTTTGGCGGAATTGATTGATGAGACCCAGACAGCGCCGCTGCCATTATCTGCGGCGGATGTCGCCAACTTGCTGGCGGGCAGTCGATTATCGACGCTGCTTCAGGGGTATCGCGGTCAACCAGCCGCCGATCAGGCGGCGTTGATTAAATTAATCGTCGATCTTGGTCATCTTGCGCTTCGGCATCGTGATCATATTGCCGAGATTGATCTTAATCCGGTAATTGTCCACAGTGCTGGCGCGGGGGTGACTGTCGTTGATGCCTTGGTGGTCGCTGACTAGCTGTCATTTTCCTTTTGCCAGGCGCGAATTTCACGGCGTAACTGCGCATGACGGCGGCTTGCGGCAGCGTCAAATGCAGGCTCTGCAGCAATCTCTGCTTCGATGGTGTGCCAATCTTTAGCGGATAAATGCTTGTCAGCGCGGGGGAAAAAGTCTTTTTCCTCGCGTTCCATATGATCTCTTTCGCTTTGCATAAAGGCTTTTGCCAGATCAACAAAGGTTTGCCGCTCCATCACTTGCGCGCCTTCGCCCAAAACCCCATGCACTGTCTCGGAAAAGGTATGAATCCGGTCATAAAAGCGATAATGATCGTCATTAATCACAGATAACATTGCGGCGTGCTCAGGGCAGCGTGCTTTTAAGCTGGCCAGCACGATTTCTTCCTTTGGGTGGTGAATGCGCAGCAAAAAGCTCCCGAAATACTCCACGATCCCATCGACAATATCGATATCTGGATGCTTTGCTAAAGCAATCAAATTGATCTGCTGCTCAAAAATGGCCAACAACTCGACGTTAGATTTATGCTCACGTTTAAGCGTGTTGAGGATTTTGTGCATGCCACGATCAATACAAAATTTCACCCAAAAGTAGTGTAAGAGGAAACATATAGAGGTTTCGTTTCTGCGTAAAATGAAATGTTATCACCAAAAAATTAGATAATACGGCTGTTATGGCCAACCCAGTAGCTGTCGCGCAGCTTTTGTTTATATAGTTTGCCGTTTTCCCGGCGCGGTAGTTTTTCAACAAAATCGATTGTTTTGGGACATTTCACATGGCTGAGGTGTTGTCGGCAATAGGTCATGAGTTCTGCCTGTAAGGCGTCATTGGCGCGGGCCATGTCAAGCGGCTGCACCACTGCTTTAACCTCTTCGCCAAAGTCGGTATTGGGGACGCCAATAACCGCTGCATCAATAACTTTAGGATGACTTATCAAAAGGTTTTCGCATTCCTGTGGATAGATATTGACCCCGCCAGAAATGATCGTGAAGGCGCGCCTGTCGGTTAAAAATAAATACCCCGCGTCATTAACATAGCCGACATCGCCGAGGGTGCTCCAGCCCTTCGGGTGACGCGATTGAGCGGTTTTTTCAGGATCATTGTGATAGGCAAAGGCGGGGCCACCGTCGAAATATACGGTGCCAGGGGTGCCAATCGGCACCTCGTCACCATCCTCATCACAGATGCGCAAAGTGCCAATTAAAGCTTTGCCAACGGAGCCTGGATACTGCAACCAGTCATGGCTATTGATGGCGACATAGCCATTCCCTTCCGAGCCAGCGTAATATTCGCGGATAATGGGCCCCCACCAATCAATCATCTGGTGTTTGACGTCAACAGGGCAGGGGGCGGCGGCGTGGACCGCCACTTTATGGCTTGAAAGGTCATATTTTTGACGGATATTCGCAGGTAAACGCAGCATACGCGTGAAATGCGTTGGCACCCATTGGCTATGGGTGATCTTATATCTGTCGATCAGCGCCAAAGCCTGTTCGGCGTCAAATTTTTCCATAATCACCGAGGTGCCGCCAAAGCGATTGTTACGGATGTTAAACATCAGCGGGGCGGCGTGGTACAGCGGTGCCGGTGACAGGTAAATGGCGTTTTCATCAACCCCATAGAGCGCCATCATCTCGCGGTGCCAATGCGCAGGTTCTCCAAACGGCAATTCTGGCAGGGGTTTTTTGACGCCTTTGGGCTGTCCGGTTGTCCCAGAGGAATACAGCATTTCAACGCCTTCAGATTGATCGGCGATGGGGGTTATTGGCTGGGCGGCCAGGGCCTGATCCAGATCATGAAATCCAGCAATCGCGCCATCAACCATCAACCGGGCGGCAGGGGCAACGGTGGGTGCTGTTAAGTCAGCGGCAACGGCTGCTTTTGCGGCGCTGCTGAACAGGGCAGAGGCGGCGCTATCATCAAGGATATAGTCAATTTCAGCGCCGCTGAGATGGGTGGCGATGGCGGTGACGCGCAGACCTGCACGCATTCCGCCCCAGGCCAGCGGCAGATACAGCGGGTGGTTTTCCATATAGATTGCCAGCCTGTCGCCGCGCACCAATCCTAATTGGCGCAACAAATGGGCGCATTGATTAGACAGTGCCTCATATTCGCGAAAGCTAATAACACGGCCACCATTGGCCATGATAATGGCAGGCCTGTCTGGTGTGCGTGCCGCAAAAGCTCCAGGGTGAAGTTGTGCGTAATCATCCATTTTGAAGCCTCTCTGCCCTGTCGCGCATTCGATGCCGTCAAGCGAAGAGTGAACGGCCAATAATTTCCTTCATGATCTCGCTGGTCCCGCCGGCAATCCGGGACATCCGCGCATCGGCCCAAGCGCGGGCAATGGGATATTCCCACATGTAGCCATAACCGCCGTGCAATTGTAGGCATTCATCCAATACATCACTCAGCATTTCCGTGCTTTGCAGTTTGGCAATGGCGGCATCAGTGGCATCCAACTCGCCTTTCATGTGCTGGGCGATACAATGGTCGATAAAGACCCGCATCATGGTCGCCTTGGCCTTCACTTCGGCGAGTTTAAAACGGGTATTCTGGAATTCCGCGATGGATTTACCGAAGGCCTTGCGGTCGCTGGTATATTTAACCGTTTCTTCCAAAGCGGTTTCAATCGCAGTTGCTGCCCGCATTGAGACCAGCAAGCGTTCTTGCGGCAATTGTTCAACCAATTGGATGAAACCGCGATTTTCGCCGCCTAAAAGATTGCTGACCGGGACGCGGACATTATCAAAAAATAACTCCGAGGTGTCTTGCGCCTTCCAGCCAATTTTTTCCAGATTGCGGCCCCGGCTAAATCCTTCGCGGCCGCGCTCAACCAAAATCAAGCTGGTGCCTTTGGCACCGGCATTTGGATCGGTTTTGGTAACAACAATCACCAAATCAGAGAGTTGGCCGTTGGTGATAAACACTTTTGAGCCATTAATGACCAAATCGTCGCCATCGCGGGTTGCGGTGGTTTTAATCCCTTGTAAGTCAGAGCCGGCAGCGGGCTCTGACATAGCAACCGCACCGATGACCTCTCCGCGGACCATTTTTGGCAACCATTCGCGTTGCTGCTCGTCGGTGCCGTAATGCACCAGATATGGCGCAACAATTTCAGAATGCAGATAGAAACCAGGGCCTGTGGCGCCAATGCGGGATAGCTCTTCGACAACAATCGCTGACATCAAAAAGTCACCGCCAGGGCCGCCAAATTCTTCGGGTACCGAGCAGCAGAGCAAGCCTTGTGCGCCCGCTTTCAACCACACGTCGCGGCTGACGGCACCGTCATGTTCCCATTGCGCATGATGGGGGGCAATTTCAGTTTCACAAAAGCGCCGAACCGATTGGCGAAAGACCTCATGCTCTTCAGAAAAGACACTGCGTGCAAACATGATTTTGAAAACTCCCTCGGTTGAATTCTAGCTTTTTTTGGTGATGAAATTAGGGGTGACAAACGACGACACCTACTTATAGTACGCATGCTTACTAAATCGTAACAACCACGCAAATTAAGGCAATATTAAAAATTGGGGGGTAAATATGAGCGACAGCAAACTGCTAGACGGCAAAGTAGCTTTGATCACAGGCGCAGGTCGCGGGATTGGCCGCGATATGGCCATTATGATGGCCGCGAATGGCGCTAAGGTTATTGTTAATGATCTGGGTGGCACGGAAAAAGGTGAGGGCGCAGATCAGGTGCCGGCCTTAGAAGTGGTGAAAGAAATTCGTGATGCGGGCGGCGAAGCCGAAGCTAACTTTGGCAGTGTTGCTGATTTCTCCGTTGGCGAAGCGATGGTTGAACAAGCGATTGACCAGTTTGGTGGTTTGGACATTGTGGTCAATAATGCGGGTATTTTGCGCGATGTAATTTTCCACAAAATGACCGAAGATGACTGGGATGCGGTGATCAATGTTCACCTTAAAGGCTGCTTTAATGTGAGCCGCGCTGCGGCCACTCATTTTCGCGAAAAAGGCAGTGGCTGTTTTGTCCATTTCACCTCGACCTCTGGGCTGATTGGTAACTTTGGGCAGGCAAACTATGCCGCCGCCAAGCTTGGGATTGTTGGCTTGTCGAAATCAATCGCCTTGGATATGCAGCGCTTTGGGGTGACCTCTAATTGCATTTCACCCTTCGCATGGAGCCGGATGATCGGCACCATTCCGATTGCCGATGAAACCCAGCGTGCCCGGGTTGACAAACTGAAAGCGATGACACCTGCTAAAATAGCCCCATTGGCCGTGGCGCTTGGTTCAGATGCTGGTAAAGAGGTGTCTGGTCAGATCTTTGCCGTTCGGAATAATGAGATTTATTTAATGGGCCAGTCACGGCCAATCCGGTCGGTCCATACCGCTGAGGGCTGGAATCCAGAAGCTGTTGTGAATACCGCTTTCCCAGCATTCAAAGGCAGTTTCTATCCGCTGGATCGTTCACAAGACGTGTTTAGCTGGGATCCAATCTAAGGTCACAGAGACACACGAGCATCAAGGGAGCGCGTCGATGGCAATTGATTATGATAAACTTATGAACTGGCCATTTGGCCAGGTCGAACAGACCTATACAGCGAAGGACAGTATTTTATATGCGCTTGGCTTGGGCCTCGGCGCGGACCCTTTGGATACCAACCAACTCCGCTATGTCTTTGAAGAGGCAGAAGGCTTTGCGGCCCTACCGACCATGGCGGTGGTCCTTGCGGGCCCAGGTTTTTGGGCCCGTGACCCAAACAGCGGCATCAGCTGGCAACAGGTTTTGCATGGCGAGCAAGAAATTGAACTACATGCGCCCGTGCCTGCGGCCGCGACGATGGTGGCAGAGACTAAAATAACCGAGATCATTGATAAGGGCGCTGATAAGGGGGCGTTGCTGTATCAACAGCGGACCCTGATGGACAAAGCCAGCGGCTGCAAAATCGCCACCTTATATTCCACCACCTTTGCCCGAGGTAATGGCGGTTTTGGCGGGCCAAAAGGGCCCACCCGGCCTGTGCACAGCTTGCCAGCGCGCGAACCAGACCTGCATTGTGATCTGCCAGTATTACCGCAAGCAGCTTTGATCTATCGCTTGTCAGGTGACCCAAACCCGCTACATGCCGATCCAGCAGTTGCCACGCAAGCAGGCTTTAAAGCGCCTATACTGCATGGTTTATGTAGTTTAGGGGTGGCCGGTCACGCGGTTTTGAAGACTTGCTGTGATTATGACCCAAGCCGCTTTAAAAGTCTGGCACTGAGGTTTTCAGCGCCGGTTTATCCTGGCGAGACCATTCGCACAGAAATCTGGCGTGACGGGCCGGTGGTCTCCTTTCGTGCCCGGGTGCTGGAGCGTGATGTTGTGGTGCTGAATAACGGTAAGGTGGTCGTCGCCGATTAGGCGACGGCACCAGCAGAATGGCACGCTCACCACGCGATCCTGATTATCATCTCGGCTTCCTGCTGCATGATGTGGCGCGCTTGCGCAGCACAGCCTTTGATCACTTGATGAAGCCTCTGGGCATTACCCGGGCGCAATGGGTGGTGCTTGGCGTGCTGTACCGTGAAGACGGCGTCACCCAGGCCGATCTTGCCAAACGCATGGACCTGGGACGGGTTTCCTTAGGCGGGATTATTGATCGGCTTGAGGCGGCAGGCTGGGTGCGGCGGTCACAAGATTTACAGGATCGGCGCGCCAACCGGGTGTGGTTAACCGAAAAAGTTGTTGATGTTCGCCGTCAGATGCAGCGCCGCGTCGATACCCTGAATGAGATCAGCTTGGCAGGCCTTGATGAAAGCCGGATCGATGAGCTGGTCGATACCCTTAATACGATTAAGCGTAATTTGATTGCCGCTGAAAATGAGCGAAAGTTATAAATTCGGTGATATAGGAGATTGATATGGGACCCTTAAAAGGTTTGAAACTTATTGAGATGGTGGGCATTGGCCCGGCCCCTCATGGCTGCATGATGTTGGCGGATATGGGGGCCGAAATCATCCGTATTGATCGCCCTGGCGGCAATGCATTGGGAGGGTCTAGCCGGGGTGCGGTCCTGAACCGAGGGCGCAAATCGATCACCCTTGATCTGAAAAACCCCGCGTCAATTGAGGCTGTGTTGCGTTTGCTTGAAAAGGCGGATGGTTTAGTTGAAGGTTTTCGCCCTGGGGTCATGGAACGCCTTGGCTTGGGACCAGAGGTTTGCTTGGCCCGCAACCCGCGTTTGGTCTTTGGGCGGATGACAGGATGGGGGCAGGATGGCCCCCTGGCAAAACGTGCCGGCCATGACATCAACTATATCGCTCTGACAGGGGCACTTGAGTCCATTGGTGATCAAGAACGTGGGCCAGTTCCGCCATTGAACCTGGTTGGTGATTTTGGTGGCGGTGGCATGTTGCTGGCCTTTGGCATGGTCTGCGCCCTGCTGGAAGCCCGTGACTCAGGTCAGGGACAAGTGGTTGATGCCGCCATGGTTGATGGTGCTGCGGCCCTGATGGCAGGGATTTATTCTGCCAAAGGAACCGGTCGTTGGCCAAACCGGCCCCGCGGTGAAAATTGGCTGGATGGTGGCGCACATTTCTATGGCAGCTATCAATGTGCTGATGGTAATTGGATCTGCATTGGGTCAATCGAACCACAATTCTACGATCTTTTACGGCAAACCCTGGGTCTTGAGGGGGCAGACTGGGATGACCAATGGACCCCTGAAGGTTGGCCCGCGTTAAAACAAAAGCTTGCTGATGTCTTTAAAACCAAAAGCCGCGCTGAATGGACGGAGATTATGGGCGACACAGATATTTGTTTTGCCCCGGTGATGGCCATGGATGAGGTCCTTGACCATCCGCATATCGCCGCCCGTGAAACCTTTGTGACCGCAGATGATGTGCTGCAACCAGCGCCTGCCCCGCGCTTTAGTCGGACAACGCCTGAAATCCAATCATCCCCGGCCTTTGCCGGTGAGCATAATGAGGAGGTTTTGGCCGCTTGGGGCTTCGCTGACGGGGATATTGCGGCCCTGAAAGCCACCGGCGCTTTAGCTGATCCCGCCTGATCCTGTCTGGCTCTAATTATTTTGATCTGATAACCCGAGGAGACCACAAATGAGTAGCGATGGCCGTGTTGTCCCGACGCCAACCCCTGAAACCCAACATTATTGGGATGGTGCCAAGGTTGGCGAATTGCGCCTGCAAACCTGTCAGTCGTGTAACCATACCTATTTTCCGCCACGGCCCTTTTGTCCCGAGTGTGGTTCACGCGATGTGCAGGTCATTAAGGCCTCTGGCAAGGGGCGGTTGTTCAGCTATGTGATCAACCATTTGCCAACGCCTGGTTTTCAGCCACCTTTTGCCATTGCGGTGGTGGAATTAGACGAAGGCCCACGGTTGATGAGCAATATTGTCGACTGCCCGCAAACCCCGGAGGCATTACAAATCGACATGCCCCTTGAGGTGACTTTTGAGCCGTTAACGGATGAGATCACCTTGCCGCAATTCAAGCCAGTGTCTTAAGGGAAGGGGAGCAAGATTATGAAACGTAATGCTACAGCAATCGTTGGTGCGGCCGAATCGACAAATATGGGCAAATTGCCAGACATGTCGCAGATTCAAATTCATGCTGATTCCGCGCTCAACGCTTTGGCCGATTGTGGCCTGACCCTCAAAGATATTGATGGTGTCGCAACCGCCGGTCACAACGCCGTGGAACTGGTCCATTACTTAGGCATCACCCCGACCTGGGTCGATGGCACCTCTGTTGGCGGCTGCTCGTTCATGGTGCATGTGCGCCATGCCGCTGCCGCCATTGAGGCAGGGCTATGCACCACTGCGTTAATCACCCACGGCGAAAGTGGCCGCCATTGGATTGGCCGTCACGGTAGCCCCATTTTCCCCTCTCTGTTTCAAATGCAGTTTGAACAACCCTATGGGGTGTCGCGGCCACCCAGCATGTTTACCATTCCGGTGATGCGCTACATGACCGATTATGGCCTCACCGAGGAACAATTAGCGTCGGTTGCGGTGACCCAGCGGGAATGGGCAGGCTTTCATCCCCGGGCCAGTTTCCGCGACCCGATCAGCATTGACGATGTGCTTGATTCAAAAATGATCTGCTATCCGTTTCGGTTGTTGATGTGCTGCCTGGTCAGCGATGGCGGCGGGGCGTTGATTATGACATCAGCAGAGCGTGCGAAAGATTTTCCCAATAAGCCTGTCTACATTCGGGGCACTGGGGAAAGCGCGGAAACCCCGTTGATTAGCCAGATGGCCGATTTCACCAGCTCGCGGGCATTCCGGGTTGCGGGCGCAACCGCTTTTGAAAATGCGGGCATCAGCCATAACGATGTGGATCATTTGATGATCTATGACGCCTTTGCCCATTTGCCTATTTATGGCCTGGAAGACCTTGGTTTTGTGGGGCGCGGGGAGGCAGGGGCGTTTATCGCCGATGGCAATACCCGGCCTGGCGGCAGCTTGCCGATGAATACCAATGGCGGCGGCCTCTCTTATATGCATTCGGGCATGTATGGCATGTACGCTTTGCAAGAGGGCGTGCGCCAAATGCGCGGAACATCGCCGGCGCAAGTTGACGGCGCTGAGATTTCGGTTGTTCACGGGGTCGGCGGCATGTTTGCCGCCTCTGGCACCGTGGTTATGACCAACGTCGCCTAAAGACCGCGTTTTAGCCTTCACCGAAAGCCGGTTTCCGCTTTTCGGTGAAGGCGGAAACGCCCTCGGCCCAATCGGCGGTCATCGAACAGGCCGCAAAGGTTTCAGCCTCTAGGCGCAATTGCCGGTCAACATCATTATCCAGTGAGGCATGCACCAGACGCTTGATGTTCTTTAAGGCGGTCGCCGGTCCATTGACCACGCGGCGGGCTAACTTGTCGACTTCCGCCTCGAGGTCAGCGGTCGCCACAACCCTGTTGACGAGGCCTAATCGGGCGGCTTCAGCGGCATCAAATCGGTCACCCAATAAAGCAATTTCCATGGCTTTTTTCAGGCCCACAGCACGCGGGAGAAAATAACTGGAAGAGCCATCAGGGCTGGTCGCGATATGCACATAAGCAAGCGTGAAAAAAGCATCTTCTGCCGCCACGGATAAATCAGCTGCCAGGGCCAGGGAGACACCAAAGCCTGCGGCCCCGCCGCGAATGGCGGCAATGATCGGTTGTGGCTGGTCGCGCATTTGTAGGATCATGCGGTGACCGTTATGGATGCGTTTTTCAAAATAGGTGCGGCGTTCAACCGGGCTCATGTCTTGGGCAAATTCAGCAAAGCTTTTGACATCACCGCCAGCCATGAAATGAGCGCCTGCACCTTTTAAAACAATACAGCGGACATTTGGATCATCGCGGTGGGCGTCTAAGAATGCCGACATTGTCTCGCGCATTTCCTCTGATAAGGCGTTCCGCATTTCGGGTCGATTCATCGTCAGCGTGGCAATACCGTCAGCGATATCAATGCGTAAATGGTCAGACATTTTAAGATCCTTTACTCAATAGGGCAGGCACCTGTTATGCAATCCATTCAGAAACAGGGGCGCGTGCTTCGTTCAAGGGCTGGGCAATAACATCAATCAAGCTAGGCCCGTCATGGGCTAACGCGGCTTTTAATGTGTTATCCAAATCATTCGGGTCAGCAACGGTCCAGGCTTTGACACCAAAGGCTTCTGCGACTTTGGCATGGTCAGTACGGTTAAAATCAACAGAGAAATAACGCTCGCCAAAACCAGCTTTTTGACCGGCTTTAATCCATCCAAAAACAGCATTGGAAAACACCATCATGGTGATCGGCACACCAAGACGGACAATGGTTTCCAGTTCGCCCGCGGTAAAGCCAAAGCTACCATCGCCCATCAGGGCAACTACTTTTGCATTCGGGCGGCCCAATTGCGCGCCAACAGCCCCTGACATGGCATAGCCAAGGGCCCCGTGGGCACGATTGGAGATGAAATGCCGTCCGGGTTTCAGAAACTCGTAATACCCAGAGACATATGGGCAGGGCGTGCCAGGATCAGCGACGATGACCGCATCGGGCGGCAAATGGCGCTGTAATGTGGCAATGACACGTTCCGGGCGAATGGGCGTCGCGTCTGAATAGGCCAGTGTGTTGAAGGCATCAAATTTTCGCTTTTTGGCCGCGGCAACGCGGGCGGCGGCGTCGGTTTGGCGTGTTTGCCCTGCGATGGCGGCAACAATCGCCTCTAATCCCAGGCGGGCATCGCTCACCACAGCGACTTCCGTTGGATAGTTTGCGCCAATCACCCCGGGATCGCTATCAAGGTGAACAATCCGGGTCTTGCCAGCCGCGGGATAGCGCCAGCGCTCGGTGGTCACTGATCCGGCGCGGCAACTGACAAAAAAGACCAGATCAGCTGCTTCGACCAATTCTCGGGTTTCGGCAACGCCGCCATTGCTGCCGACAACGCCAACGGCCAGCGGATGATCTTCTGCAATCGCGCCTTGGCCGCTGATGGTGGTCGCAACCGGCGCGTCTAAGGCTTCTGCCAGGGTTTGCAAGCTGGCTTGGGCGGCAGAGATGACCACACCGCCGCCAACAATGATGATTGGCGATTTGGCGGACAACAATGCCGCCGCTGCGGCACGAGCGGCCTCAGGATCTGCGCTGACGGGCCAGTTTGGAAATTGCCCATGGCTTTGATCGGCCCAGATATCACTTTCATCAACAGCCCCGCGCTGCACATCAAACGGCAAGCCAATATGCCCGGCCCCTGGACGACCGGTTGACAAATTGCGGAAGGCCGCGCGCAGGGTTGCGGGGATTTCAGCGGCGTTATCGAGAACTTTATTCCATTTGGTCAGCGGCTGAAACAGCGCCGCCTGATCTAATTCGGTCAGCGCATAGCGGCCGCGCGCTGATACCGAAATATCAGTGGTAATCGACAGGATCGGGATAGAGCTTTCATTGGCTTCAACCACGCCGGGCAGGATATAGGTTGCACCGCCACCGCTTGGCCCTTCGCAGACACCGACCCGGTTTGTCACGCGCGCATAGCAATCCGCCATATAGGCCGCAGAGCGTTCATCTCGGGTCAAAACATGATTGATCTTACCGCCGATTTGAAACAGCGCGTCATAAAATGGCAGGCTGGTATCGCCGCAAAGACCAAATATATGGTCAACCCCATGGGCTTGCAGCATCGCCACCATGGCAGCACCACCATTTAACTGGTTTCCGGGTAACTCGGTCATTGTGCAGGCTCGCTTTTTTTGGAATGCTTCAGAGTGGTTAACAAGACTATCGCGATTAAGTGTTGGAAAAAAGACCTGCTATGATGGACCCAGAAATTAAATCTCGCCTCCGCCACGTCAGCACCGCGACCGTCTCGCTACAGCTGTTAAAGCGTGGTATTCGGCGGGTGGCAATGGCAGGCGTGAAACCGTTGCTGGCCGGTCAAGAGCGGCTGGTTGGCCCGGCCTATACCTTGCGGTTTTTACCCTTGCGGGAAGATTTAGCCGATCCATCGGTTTTGGCTGCCCCCGGCTATGGTCCGCGCCAAGTGATTGAAGAAGCCCCTGCAGATGCTGTTTTGGTGATCGAAGCTCGCGGGGTTACCACAGCCGGTGTTGTGGGAGACATTTTAGCGGCCCGCTTGAAGTATCGCGGGGTTGCTGGGCTAGTGACTGATGGTGCGGTCCGCGATGGCGCTGGTGTTGCCGCTACTGGATTGGCCGTTTGGTGTGCGGGCAGTGCCGCGCCTGCCAGCCTGGGCGAACATGTGGGCGGTGATGTGCAGGTGGCCATTGGCTGCGGCAATGTCACAGTTGTCCCAGATGATATTATTGTCGCTGATGCAGATGGTGTGGTGGTCGTCCCCGCCGCACTCGCCGGCGAGATTGCGAGCGCGGCGCTTGACCAAGAGCGCTTTGAAGCTTGGGTGCAGACGAAGGTTGCGGCAGGTAAGCCGACCATTGGTCTGTATCCACCTAACACTGAAACTCAGGCAGAATATGAAGCCTGGCTTGCTGAAAAGGACCGAACCTAGCTTGGGTTTTCGGCCAGGACGGCAAGCACCGCGTCGCCCACCGCAACCGTACTGGCAGGGATTTGACCTTGAGCAGAAATATCAGCCGTTCGCACGCCGTTTGCCAAAACCTGATCAATGGCGCTGTCGACGCGGTCAGCCAGTTCTGGAGCGCCGAGAACCAGCCGCAGCATCATGGCCACTGATTGAATAGCGGCCATTGGATTGGCAATGCCTTTACCGGCGATATCAGGGGCACTGCCATGGACCGGTTCAAAAAATGATTTCCGGCGACCCTGAGCATCCGCAGCAGAAAGCGAGGCAGAGGGCAGCATCCCAAGCGAGCCGAGAACACCGCCCGCGACATCAGACAGAATATCGCCAAACATGTTATCGGCCAGGATGACATCAAACTGCCCCGGATTGATGACCAATTGCATGCCGCAATTATCCCCCAGAATGTGGGTAAGGCAAATGTCATCATGTCCTTTTGACTGCACATCGCTGACCACTTGGCGCCATAGTCGACCTGATTCCATGACGTTTGATTTATCAACGGAGTGCAGCTTGCCCGATCGGCTGCGGGCGAGGTCGAGGGCAAACTCTGCGACCCGGGTGATTTCAGGCGTTGTGTAGCTTTGCGTGTCAACACCGCGCTGACTGCCATCGGGTAAGTCTTCGATCAACTTGGGTTGCCCAAAATACAAACCGCTGGTCAATTCACGAACGAAAATAAGGTCAATGCCGCGCGCCCGCTCACCAGCAAGGGGGGAGATGTCGAGCAATGCGTCAGGCATGCGCACCGGCCGCAGATTGGCAAACACATCCATTTCCTTGCGCATCCGCAGCAAGCTGCCGCGTCGCTTGACTTCCCGTGGGATGTCATTGTGATCATTGGTGCCAGAGGCCCCAAACAGCACCGCATCGGCCGCTAATACGTCGCTCAAGGTCTCTTCGGTAAGCACTTCGCCGCTGCGCTGATAGCTTTCAAGGCCGTAATGGCGGTCACTCAGATTTAGGGCGACGTCGCTTTGATCGCTGGCCCAGGTCAGCACCCGGCGTGCCTGGGCAATAACCTCAGGGCCAATGCCGTCACCGGGCAGAATGACAATTGATTTACTGTTGCTACTGGTCATATCTCACGCCTCGCTTGCGATGCTGGATTGCCAGGGTGTTGCATGTATCCAGGCGCGGGCGGCGCGATCATTGCTTTGGAAATCAGCAATTGCGTCTGCATGTTGCAGAGTTTGCGAGATGTCATCTAAACCTTGCAGCAAGGCTTGCTGGCGATCTGCGGCCAACTCAAAGTGGATCACCTTGCCAGATGGGGCGGTGATGGTCTTGGCAGCGACATCAATTTGCAGGCTGAGGTTATTGCGATCAGGGCCAATCTCGGTGGCCAATTCGGCCACTTCTTCGGCGCTAAGACGAACGGGTAGGACTGCGTTTTGAAAGCAGTTATTATAAAATATATCGCCAAAGCTTTCGCCGATAACACAGCGAATACCTAAGCCATGGAGCGCCCAAACAGCGGTTTCCCGTGAACTGCCACAGCCAAAATTTGGTCCGGTAACGAGGACTTGCGCCCCTCGGTAGCGGTCCTGGTTGAGAACAAAATCAGGGTTCTCGCTGCCGTCGTCGTTAAAGCGTAATGGCTCAAAAGCGATCTCGCCCATTTTATCGCGTTCGGTGGTGGCGATGCGCTTTCCAGGGGTAATGATATCGGTGTCGATATTGGCCCGCATCAAAGGGGCTGCAACGCCGTCAATATGCTGTAATTTTTCCATTGCTGTACCTCCTGGGGGTTAGATTTTACGGGAATCGGTAATATGGCCTCTGATAGCGGCGGCGGCGGCCATTGCTGGGCTGGCCAAATGGGTGCGGGCCCCAGGACCTTGGCGGCCAACAAAATTCCGATTTGAGGTCGACACACAGCGGGCCCCTGGCGGCACATATTCGCCATTGGTGGAAACACATTGCGCACAGCCGGGCTCACGCCATTCAAAGCCTGCGTCGATGAAAATCCGGTCAAGGCCTTTTGCCTCTGCGGCCTGTTTCACCGCCATTGATCCTGGCACGATACGGGCTGTGACGCCTTTGGCGACCTGCCTGCCTTTGGCAATTTCGGCGGCAGCTTCCAGATCACTTAGCCGACCGTTGGTGCAACTGCCAACAAACACCCAGTCAACAGGCGTGCCTGCAATATGGCTTCCCGCATCTAAGCCCTGATATTTAAGGGCTGCTTCGGCAAGGGCCCGTTTGATTGGGTCGCGAATGGCGGCCAAGGTCGGGATGCTTTGATCAACGGCGATGGTATGCTCTGGACTGGTACCCCAGGTGATTTGTGGCGCAATGGCGGCAGCATCAATATGTTCCTCACGGTCAAACACTGCATCTGGATCACTGGCCAGTTCTGCCCAGGCGGCGCTTGCGGCGTCCCAATCCGTCCCCGTTGGGGCAAAAGGTTTGCCTTGGAGATAGGCGATGGTGGTTGCATCTGGCGCGATTAAGCCCATCCGCGCCCCAAATTCAATCGACAAGTTACAGATCGTCATCCGCTCTTCAATGGACAGGCGCGTGATGGTGGAACCAGCATATTCGACGGCATAGCCGGTGCCCGCATCGACACCCAGCTGGCCAATAATATGCAGGATCAGATCCTTGGCGGTGACCCCTGAGCCAAGCGTGCCATTGACGTTGATCCGCATGCGTTTCGGGCGGCGTTGGCGCACTGTTTGCGTGGCCAGAACATGCACCACTTCACTGGAGCCGATGCCCCATGCAAGCGCACCGAGGGCCCCATGGGTGCTGGTATGGCTATCGCCGCAAACCAACAAACAGCCAGGCAAGGTAAAGCCAAGCTCTGGGCCAACCACATGCACGATCCCTTGACGGGGGTCACCAACGGGAAAATGCGCAATCTTGTGAACCTCTGATTGGGTACGCAGCAAGGTTGCCAACTTCCGGCTATTCTCCGTTGAATCCTCGCGCCGCCCCGCCGCGGTTGAAATCGTGTGATCTGGGGTTGAAATGGTCAGCTGTGGGCTGTGCACCTGATGACCTTTGTCGCGCACTTCTGCCAGCGCCCGTGCGCCGCTAAGATCGTGCAGCAAGTGGCGGTCCACATGCAACAAGTCCACCCCATCGCCCAGGTCAGCGACCACATGTTGATCCCAGATTTTATCGACTAGCGTGCGTGGCTTATCCATCGAAAGCCCCCCCCGAAATTTAAATTGTTGATAACGCTGACGGCGCGTTTTGATATTATTGGCGGTGATACCGCAGTGACATGCAGGAAAGGCCGCCATCAATCTTGGCAGCTTCGCTGATATCTAGCAGCTTAACCTGATAACCGTGATCGTCCAGTAATTCTGCAGATCGTGGATAATCTTGCGCTAAAAATACCCAATCGTTCACCCGAATGAGGTTTGCCGCAGGCTCATCCTCGACGGGCGTTGTGAGGATGCGATAGCCCTGAAAACAATCACTTTTGGCGAGGCGCTCGGTGCAAAATATGGTTTCGGCGTCGAGCAGGCCGCAATCAGTTTTAAAATGCAGAATATCGGCGGGGGTCGCAAGCGGACGGGCGGTGACGTTAAATTCAGTTAAAACTCGTGCAAGGGCATCGAAACCAGCTTGATTGGTACGCGCCGATAGACCGACCAAGACTTCACGGCCTGTCACCAAGATATCACCGCCATCAATGCTACCGCCCTCAGCAAGTTGGGCGCGCAGATCAATGGTGTCATCAAAATATGCCGCACCATCGGCCAGCAGGCGGCCCGCCTCACCAAAGCGCGAAGCGGCCCCGGGATGAAGGATGATTGCGGTTCCGGCAATACAAAGTGCTGGGTCTTCCACAAAAACCGAATCTGGAAAATCTGGGGCCTCATCGAGGCAGGTAACGGTTAAGCCTGCCTCACTTAGGGCGCGTTGATAGGCATCATGCTGATGTTTAAAATGGCCGCAATCGGGATTTGGGCCGTCACCTGCACGCAAACCATCAACAACTGATTTTGCCGGTGTGCGGGTTAATGCATGGCTGAATTGATAGGCATTATTGGCAATCATTTTCGGCTCTCTCATTCCTAGATTGGGCTTTTTTTGGGAAATTCTGGAGGGCGTTTTTCCCGATAAGCGGCGAGCCCTTCACGGGCTTCATCGCCGGTAAAGCCAAGAATTTCCAGTGCTGTCGAGGTGTCAAAAATCGGCCCTGCCTGACGCAGCCAATTGTTTAACGCATATTTGGTCCAGCGGATAGCATTTTGCGCACCATTGGACAAGTCAACAGCTGTTTCCAAGGCAACAGCTTGCAGGTCATCGTCGTCCACACAGAGTGACACCAAGCCAATCCGTTCGGCTTCCGGCCCACTCACAGGCTTGCAGGTCATCAAATAGTATTTGGCTTTGGCCATGCCGCATAACAGCGGCCAGATCACACAGGCCACATCGCCTGCGGCAACCCCAAGTTTGGTATGGCCATCAATGATCTTGGCAGATTTCCCGGCAATCGAGATATCGGCTAAGATCCCAACCACCAAGCCTGCCCCCACCGCGACACCATTAATGGCGGAGACAATCGGTTTATTGCAGTTAATCACATTGTAAACCAGATCGCGGGCTTCTTTCCAGGTGGTCAGGCGATCGGTCTCATGGTTGATGATATTGTCGATCATCTCAAAATCACCGCCCGCAGAGAACGCCTTGCCAGCGCCTGTGACAATCACAACCGAGATATCTGGATCAGCATCAATATCCCGCCAGATTTGCGTTAACTGGCCATGGGTTTCTTGATCAACTGAATTATAAGTTTCTGGCCGGTTGAAGGTAATGCGCAGGACACGGTCCGCTGGGTAGTCAATGTCCAGGCGCGTATAAGCGGCATAACGATCGGTCATATGGGCCCCGTTTTATTGCTTTGTCAGACCGCACAGAGACGGCATCAGCGTAAAGTTTGCGACCAAAACGGGGTTGGGTGCAATGCTTTATCATCTCAAGGGCGTTAAGAATCGCTGTCATGGACCAGTTTATGGCGTTGTCTGGCGCGGAAACTTTCTAAAAACCGCAGGCTGCCATAATAGCCAAGCCAGGCCGCCAAAACCGCCCAGGGCAGCGAGCCGATGAACATCGGCACGCCCCAGAGATTAAAAAATTCCAGGGAGTAAATCCAAAGCCATTCAATCCCGGTGGTTTCGATGGCCAAAATCCGCGCAAGATCGTTGCTGAAATTGCCAAAGCCTGTCATCGCGTCCCAACCACCAAGGATGAATTGGCCGGTAATCAAAAAGCCATAATAGAAGGGGCCAACCGTGATCACATTGGTCACCCAGGTCCAGGCACAGGCAACCAATAAATTAAAGCCCCAATCAGGTTTTAGGGCCTTCAGCAGTAACCACACCGCAGTGACCGCGATCATTTGGATGCCAACGGTTGGAGTCATGCAAATTGCAAGGCCGACGGCGGCACCGCGGGCAGTTGATTGTGCCATCCGTCGACCCCGCAGGATCGGGATAATTAATTTATAACGCAGCAGCCGGTTAAATGAGGACATGCAACGTTTGACCTTCGTTTGTAAATGAACGCTAAACCACGAAGTTTGGCGGCTTATTCAGCAGCGGCAACAAATCCGCTGGCATGTCCCTTTGGCACGCCTGCTTCACTGAGGTGACCATAGAGCATATCTTCCGGCAGTGCGTCGGCGATGATTGGTCGGCACGCCATCATTGCATCAATATCGATACCGGTGCGCACGCCCATGGCTTCAAACATGAAAACCAAGTCTTCGGTCACCACATTGCCGCTCGCGCCGGGGGCAAAGGGGCAGCCGCCAAGGCCCGCCAGTGAGGTATCAAATGACTTAATACCCACCTCAAAGGCCGCCAAGCAGTTCGCAATTCCGAGGCCGCGGGTATTATGGAAATGTGCCCCACCTGTTTGCTTGACACCAAATTCTTCAAAGCAGCGCTTATAGACGCGGGTGACCTGAGCTGGGTTTGCATAGCCAACCGTATCAGAGGGGGCAACTTCATCAGCGCCAGCCTGCAAACACATGAGGCCCAAGCGGATGATATCATCATCGGCAACTTGCCCCTCCATGGTGCAGCCAAAGGCCGTTGATAGGCCAACCTCAAGGGTAAATTGCTGATCGGCAGGCAGGCTGGCCCGCAGTTCTGCAATGGCGCGCAAATCCTCGACAGCTTCTTCGGGGGTTTTGCGAATGTTTGACAGGCAGTGACTGCGGCTGACAGAGATCGGCATGACAATTTTGTCGGGGCGATGGGCGACGGCATTTTGCGCGCCACGCAGGTTAGGCGCCAAAACCGATACGGTTAAGCCGTCAATGGCAACCGCATAGTCGGTGATTTCAGGCGAATCATGCATCGCGGGCATCAGCTTGGGCGAGACAAAAGAGCAGACTTCTATTTCTGGGAACCCTGCCGCAGCGGCTTGGTCAATCCAGGCTTTCTTGGCGTCCGTTGACATGACCCCTTTGGCATTCTGCAAGCCATCGCGGGTACCCACTTCGACAATTTCAACATCTCGTTCTTGACGGCTCATCATGCCTCTCCCTCAATATTTTTAATAATATAAACAATTGCAGCCCT
Source organism: Nisaea sp. (assembly GCA_042088965.1). GTDB lineage: Bacteria > Pseudomonadota > Alphaproteobacteria > Thalassobaculales > Thalassobaculaceae > TMED26. The sequence goes on from JBELLC010000016.1 coordinate 19,100, forward strand.
GACGTCATGCTTGTTTACTGTTTTGCAAGGCTTGCCAAATCCGTTCAGGTGTTGCGGGCATATCAATATGCGTGATGCCATGATCTTGCAAAGCGTCAACAATGGCATTCATCACCGCACCCAGAGCCCCAGAGCAACCAGCTTCGCCGCAGCCTTTGACACCAAGTTTATTACTGGTGGCAGGAACCGAATGAAAGCTTAAATCAATATGTGGCATGAGATCGGCCCGGGGCATCGCGTAATCCATGTAGGAACCGGTTAACGGTTGACCTTGATCATCAAAAACCACCTGTTCCATTAAGGCCTGCCCCAGTCCTTGGGTGACACCGCCATGGACTTGGCCTTCAACGATCATGGGATTGAGGATCACCCCAAAATCGTCCACGGCGGTATATTTGACAACAGCGACAACACCGGTGTCTGGGTCAATTTCCACCTCGGCCACATGCGCGCCATTTGGAAAAGCAGAGGGCCCAGCTTCATTGGTTAATTCAACATCTAAGCTGTTTGGCAGATCAGCAGGCAGCGCCGCATCAGTGCGCAATTGCGCCACAAGGTCAAGCAGCGCAACGCGCCGGTCTGTGCCCGCAATTTCAAACTGGCCGTTATTAAATTCAATATCCGCGCTGGCCGCTTCAAGCACATGGGCCGCCGCGTGGCGGCCTTTTTCGATCACGGCAAGGGCCGCTTCATCAATAGCGTTCCCGCTGGCAATTGCCGATTTTGATCCACCGGTACCGCCGCCGATCAGCAATTCATCGCTATCGCCTTGCAGCAGGCGCACCTTGTTCAGTGGAATGGCGAGGCGGTTAGAGAGGATTTGTGCAAACGGTGTCAAATGACCTTGGCCATAGTCAAGGGTGCCGGTGATGATGGTGACACCGCCGTCTTCATCAAAGCGAATGCCTCCCATTTCTGTGGCAGGCGGACCTGTGACTTCCAAATAGGAACAAAAACCCCGACCGCGCAATAGGCCTTTGGCAGCACTGGTGGCGGCGCGATCTTCAAAGCCTTGCCAGTCAGCAGCCTCAAGGGTGCGTTCGATAACAGCTGGAAAATCACCACTGTCATAGACCATGCCAGAAACAGCGTTATACGGAATTGCCGATGTTGGAATGGCGTTTAAGCGGCGCAAATCAATACGGTCGATCCCCATCTCGCCAGCAGCCGTGTCAACCAACCGCTCCATATAGTAATTTGCCTCTGGCCGCCCGGCGCCGCGATAAGGCCCGGTTGGTGTGGTGGTTGTAAAGACACATTTGGTGATCACTTCCAAAAGTGGAATTTGATACAGACTGGTGATATTTTTCACCATATTGCCGGTCTGTGGATTGGCCGCAACTGCCGTTAGGTAGCCGCCCATATCGGCATGGGTCACGACCCGCACGGCCAAAAAGCGACCTTCTGCATCCAGCGCTAATTCAACCTGGGCATGACTGGCCCGGCCCTGGTGATCGGATAGAAAACTTTCAGAACGTTCATCGCGCCATTTAATGGCCCGGCCCAGCATTTTTGCAGCATGCATCATGGGCGCGTATTCCGGATAAGGGGCCCCTTTCATCCCAAAAGACCCGCCCACATTACCGGTGAGAACACGGACTTTTTCAGGGGCAACATTCATCAGTGCAGCAAGGCCATTGTGCAGCCCAAAGACGCCTTGGCAGCCCGCGTGCACGGTCCATTTTTCAGCGCCGGGGTCAAAATCGACGAGGGCGACTCGCGGCTCCATTGAGCTCACCACGACGCGGTTGTTGATAATGTTTAAGCGGCTCACATGGGCGGCGTCTGCAAAAGCTTTGGCAACGGCGTCGGCATCGCCGAAATGAAAATCAAGGGCGGTGTTGTTTGCCGCTTCGGGCCAGATTTGTGCCGCCTCTGGGCTGACGGCGGCAAGCGGGTCTGTGACGGCTGGTAAAGGGTCAATGTCCACAGACAAGGCCTCGGCAGCATCGCGCGCTTCAGCGCGAGTCTCAGCGACCACAAAGGCAATGGGGTCGCCCACATGTCGGACCCGGTCGCGGGCCAATGTTGGCCGCAAAGGTTTGTGCATTGGCGAGCCATCACGGTTGATATTGGTGGCGCCGCATTGCAACGTGCCATAGCCAGCAGCATCCATGTCGGCGATCGTGTAGACCGCCAGCACACCCGGCATATCGCGAGCGCTTGCCAAATCAATGCTGCTGATAACGCCGTGGGCGATCTGGCTGCGCACCATCACCCCGTGGGCCTGGCCGTCAATATTCATATCGTCGGTATAGCGCCCCTGTCCGGTCAGCAGAACAGGGTCTTCCATGCGGCTAACGGATTGGCCAATGCCATATTTATCAGCGGAAAACAGCACAGATGCGTCATCGGGCGCCATAGCGTCAACTCCAGGAAAAAGATAACCGGACAAAGGAATTTCATCCGCAGACCTTAAAATTGGTCCGAAACCATTGCTGGGTCAACTCCCCAGGCCGGGCAAATTGTCTATGCTGAAAATCTTGCCGACCAGCGCCTAACTTTGACCCTAAAGATTGGCTCGAAAGATGGGGCGCGAGACGATGACATCTTGGGCCGCTTGAATAATCGCAGCAGCGTCAATTTCATAACGCTGGTAAATTTCATCAAGCGTGCCAGATTGTCCAAAATGCTCAATACCAAGGGGTTGGACACGATGCCCATAGACACTCCCCAGCCAGGACAGGGTTGTCGGATAGCCATCAATGACAGTGACAAAACCTGTTTGGCGGGGCAGTTGGGCAAGTAGTTTTTCGACATATGAGATTGCTGTTTTATCGCCATTGCGGCGCGCCCTTTGGGCGGCGTGCCAATGTGCCGACAGACGATCTGCTGAGGTGACCGCCAGGACACCAATATCCCGGCGATCCTCGCCAATGAAACCGGCCGCCTTGATCGCTTCGGGGGCAACAGCGCCTTGATAGGCAATGACAACCTCACAGCCCGGACCGGGTGGCCGCAGCCAATAACCGCCCATGACCGCGCCATGTTCAAGGTTATCATCAAAGGGCCGTTGAATTTGTTCCAATTTTCGCGTCGAGAGCCTGAGATAGACGGATCCACCGCTTTGCTCATGCAGCCAATTGGCCTCTTCCTTGATGCTGCCATCGCGCTGCATATAGTCAAACGACCACCGCATGATTGCCGCCAGTTCGTCAACAAATGCTGGTTCAAAGGCGGCAAGCCCGTCCTGCGCCATGCCAATCATTGGGGTGCCCACCGATTGATGTGCGCCGCCCTCGGGGGCTAGGCTTACCCCCGATGGGGTTGCTACCAGCATGAAGCGGGCATCCTGATAGCAGGCATAATTAAGGGCGTCTAAGCCGCGTTGAATGAAGGGGTCATAGACGGTGCCAATGGGGATTAATCGTTCCCCAAACAGGGAATGTGACAAGCCCATGGCTGCCAAGGCGATGAACAGGTTATTTTCGGCAATCCCCAACTCCAGATGTTGGCCGCGTTCGGATCGCTCCCACTTCTGGGCAGATGGGATATGGCGAATCCGAAAAGTATCGGCATGTGGGTTGCGCGCGAACAGCCCGCGTTGATTGACCCACCCCCCCAGGTTTGTGGAGACGGTGACATCGGGTGAGGTGGTGATAATGCGGTCTGCAAGCGGGCTGTCACCGCGCCCAAGAAGATGCAAAATACGGCCAAAACCCTCTTGGGTGGAGGCGTCACGGCCAGCTTCAAACGCCAGCTTTTCAGGCACCGGGATTTTAGCGGCGTGATAGCGCCGGGTGCCGTTGGCACTAAAGCGGTTTGACGACAGGAAGCGTTGCAGGCGTTCAGCACCAAGTTCAAGGCCGGCAAATTTATCCCACTCATCGCCGCTTTGCAGGTTCATTTCTGTGCGTAATGACTCGATTTGGGCCGGCGTCATGAGGCCGGCATGATTGTCTTTATGCCCCGCCAGCGGCAGCCCATAGCCTTTGACGGTATAGGCGACAAAACACACGGGGCGGTCATGATCAATGCTGGCAAAAGCTTCGATCACGGCGGTCAAATCATGGCCGCCAAGGTTGGTCATCAGGTCGGCCAATTGATCGTCATCGCATCGGTTGATGATCGCCAGTGTGTCAGGGGCGTCCTGCAAATCACGCAACAAATGCTCGCGCCACGCGCTGCCCCCTTGAAAGCAAAGTGCGGCATAAAGATCATTTGGACAGTGATCAATCCAGTGCTGCAATTGATCGCCGCCAGGTTGGGCAAAGGCCGCGGTGAGCTTATGTCCATATTTAATGGTCACAACTTGCCAGCCCATGGAGGTGAAAATGTCATCAATGCGTTCGCGCAAGCCTTCGGTCACAACCCCGTCGAGGCTTTGCCGGTTATAATCAATCACCCACCAGGTGTTCCGCAGATCATGTTTCCAGCCTTCCAGCAGTGCTTCGTAGATATTGCCTTCATCAAGTTCACCATCACCCACCAGGGCAATCATGCGGCCATCGCTGCCATGCCCCCAATCATGGGCTTGGATGTAGTCTTGCACCAGACTGGTGAAACTTGTCATGGCCACACCCAAGCCAACGGAGCCTGTGGAAAAATCCACATCATCATGGTCTTTGGTCCGTGATGGATAAGCTTGTGCACCGCCAAGCGCGCGAAAGTTTTCGAGGTTTTCGCGGCTTTGCTGCCCCAAGAGGTATTGAATGGCGTGGAAAACCGGGCTGGCGTGGGGTTTTACCGCAACCCGATCATGGCTTGCCAATTCATGGAAATAAAGGGCTGTCGCCAGGGTATTGATGGAGGCACAGGAGGCTTGATGGCCGCCGACCTTCAATTGATCATCGCCAGGACGCTCATGGTTGGCGTTATGCACAATCCAACTGGAAAGCCATAGGGTTTTGCGTTCCAAGGCTTGCAAGCATTGTAAGTCCTCGGCGCTGGGTAAACGCGACCGGGCGTTGCCAAGATCATTGAGGGGGTCAAGCTGGGTCATCGCAAATATCCCGTGAGTTGCAGTCAGATAAGACTAGCATTGACGCTTCGGTAATATCTTGCGTTATTGTCAAAAAAACAGGTATTATTGGCATAATTTGCCAAAAAATAAGAATATAAAATGGAATCTGCTCATGGATAGCTTGGATGCGATAGATTTACGTATTTTACGGGCGATGCAAACTGATGCCCGCATGACCAATGTGGAGCTGGCAGAACAGGTTGGTCTATCGCAATCGCCCTGCCTGCGACGGGTACGAAAACTTGAAGAACTTGGCGTGATTGCCAGCCATGTGACCTTGTTGGATCAAAATGCCGTTGGCCTGCCTGTCAGTGTGTTTTTGCAGGTTTCGTTGGAGCGACAGGTTGAGGATGCGTTACGCGTTTTTGAGGCTGCCGTGGCCCGTTGGCCCGAGGTTATGGAATGCTATTTAATGACCGGCGATGCTGATTACGTGCTGCGCGTTGTTGCCGCTGATTTGGCGGCCTATGAACGATTTTTGATGGACCGGCTGACGCGGGTGCCAGGGGTTTCGAGCATACGATCAAGCTTTGCCTTGAAACAGGTCGTGTATAAGACCGCCTTGCCCGTTTAGCCGCCGAAAGTTGGGTCGCGGGCGGGTGGGGCGATCATCTTGGCAGCGGTCGCCGCCATTTCGGCCAAAATCCATTTGCGAAAAGCCCGGAGATTGGGCATGTCGGCGTTGGCACGAGGATAAACAAGGTGGTAGGCGCGCAGCACCTCAATGCGGTCTGGCAGCGGCATGACCAATCGGCCTGTGCGAATATCGTCATGGGCCAAAAGCGCGTGGGTTAACAATAGGCCAGCACCCTCAACCGCCGCATCTAAAGCGTGATCGGCAACATTAAAACGCAAACCCCGATCAACATCGGCGCGGCGACGACCAAGGGCTTCTAAATATTCCTGCCAGCGCAGCACATGGCTGCGGCCGCTTAAGGTCTCGTCATGGATGAGCGGCAGACGCTCAAGCAAGCTGTAGTCTGAGCCCTCATTTGTATTGCCAAGGATGCGCGGACTGCACACCGCGATATAGTCGATCTCAATCAATTTTTCATAGACCAGGTTGTCGTCTCGTGGGGCGTCATCCGGCAGGTTTCGAATCGATAGATGGACGCCATCACCGCGGAAGTTTGCTTGCGCCATTGAGGAGGATAGCCGGGTGTCGATATCCTCATTGGCGCTGGAAAAACGGTATAAGCGCGGGGCCAACCACTTGGCGGCAAAACCAGGGGGGGTGCTGACCACCAGAATATGGCTGGCCTCTAATGCCCGCAGGCCGTCAACAGCATCATGAATTTGTTCAAAGCCAAGCCGCAGGCTGGGATAGAGTTGTTTGCCCGCCGGGGTGAGGATGATTTGTCGGCCTTTACGGTCAAACAGCTTGACCGATAAAAACTCTTCTAAACCGCGAATTTGATGGCTGAGGGCGCTGGGGCTCACAAACAGCTCTTCGGCGGCTTTGGACATGCTGAGATGCCGGGCCGTAACCTCAAAGGCGCGTAGGGCGTTCAGGGGAGGTAATGCTTGATGCATGAATAAATCTCAAGTCAGTGTTGAGATATCATCTGTTGTTTTTATTGTTTTTTCAACCAAATTAAGCACTGTCAACAACACAGTATATGAGGAAATTAGATATGAGTACGTTTTTAGAAAGCCCCCAAGGCGGTTATAACGATGCAGAAATCCGGGCGGGCATGCGCCGCGCACATCAACTTCGTGCACAGGTATTCGGCCGTCTGATCAGCCGTGCATTTAACAGTATTGGCCACGGTATCGATCTGTTGCGCGGCCAGTTTGGTGGCAGCTTTCATCATAACAAAGCCACGGCCAAATGATGATTCAGCCGCACACGCGGCAATCAAATTCCTAGCCATCATCTATGACAAACGCTAAACCCGAGCAGGCGGCGTTTTACATAGGTGGTGGTCATGGACCTAAAGGCACATATTCGCGAAGTTCCCGACTTCCCCAAACCCGGTATTTTATTCTACGATATTTCAACCCTCTTGGCCGATCCTGAGGCGTGGCAGGCGACCGTTGACCGTTTGACCGACGTTGTCGCTGACTTTCGACCCGATATTCTTGTTGGCATTGAATCCCGTGGTTTTCTTGTGGCCGCGCCGCTGGCATTGCGATTAGGCCTCGGTTTTCAGATGATCCGCAAACAAGGCAAGCTGCCAGGTAAAACGATTTCCCATCACTATGATCTCGAATACGGTACGGACATTGTGGAAGTGCAAGAAGGGGCGATCCGCCCCGGTCAGCGGGTTGTTATCTTGGATGACCTATTGGCTACAGGGGGCACGTTGCAGGCATCGATAGAGCTGGTTCGCAAGGTCGGTGGAACGGTTGCGGGCAGTGCCTGTATTATGGAATTGGCGTTTCTGAATGGCCGTGCGGCCCTGAACATCCCCTTCAGCGCGCTGGTGCGTTATGATGATTAAAGCGCCTGGGAGGCAGGCTCTATGAGCCGAGCGCAGATGGCCTCGGATGATAGCGCTGATATCGATGGCCCCTATGCCTGGTATCGGCTTTTAATTTCCCTTTCATTGGCGACCATTGGTGGCATTGGCTTGTGGTCGGCTGTGGTTATTTTGCCGGCGATCCAAGACGAATTTGGTGTTGATCGCGGTGAGGTTTCTTTTGCCTATACAGCGACCATGGTTGGCTTTGCAACCGGTGGTATCTTGATGGGCCGGGTCGCAGATCGTTTTGGCGTCCGTCGGCCGATTGTATTTGGTGCCGTGATGATCTGTGTGGGTTATCTGGCAGCTGCGATGGCGACATCGTTCTGGCAATTTGTTCTGGCGCAGTCTGTGCTGATTGGATTGCTTGGCAGTTCTACCACTTTTGGGCCGTTGGTTGGCGATTTATCGCTTTGGTTTCAGCGGCGGCGCGGTATTGCGGTGGCGATTGTCGCCAGTGGAAATTACCTGTCGGGCACAATTTGGCCACCGATTTTGCAATATTTGGTCGAAGAAATCGGCTGGCGACAAGCCCACGTGGTTGTCGGCGTGTTCTGTCTTGTGGCGATGATCCCGCTGACGTTGTTGCTGCGTCGCCCATCGCCGCGCCAAGATGGCGCTGAAGTGGTGCTTGCGACAGCAAATCCTCTCGCTGAGCAGGGCCGCAAGCAGCGCTTGCAAGTGGTTCTGGTGATTGCCGGGCTAGCTTGCTGCATTGCCATGGCCATGCCGCAGGTCCACATCGTGGCGTATTGTGTGGACCTTGGCTTTGGGCCTGCCAGGGGCGCAGAAATGCTGGCCGTCATGCTGGGTTTTGGGATTATTAGCCGGTTGGTTTCAGGGCTGATCGCAGACCATATTGGCGGTCTTAAAACCTTGTTGCTGGGGTCGTTTTTGCAGACCCTGGCATTAATGTTTTATTTACCTTTTGACGGCCTTGTCTCGCTGTATCTGGTATCGGCGTTCTTTGGCCTCGCCCAAGGCGGTATCGTGCCAAGTTACGCGCTGATTGTGCGGGATTATTTTCCCGCGCGTGAAGCTGCTTCGAAAGTCAGTTTGGTTTTGATGGCGACGATTTTTGGGATGGCCATTGGCGGCTGGATGTCTGGCGAGATTTATGATCTGACCGGCTCATATGAGATGGCGTTTCTCAATGGCATTGCCTGGAACATGTTAAATGTCGGCATAGCTTTGTGGTTGCTGATGGGACGTCGGCGGATGGTGGCAGCCTGAGGCGCAGCAGTCGCCAGGATCCAGTCCCAGGGATCAGTCCCAGGGATCAGTCCCGGGTGTCAGTTATCGCCGGCGATTTTGACAACAGTGCGGCCTTGCAGCTTGCCTGCCAGAATAGCTTTGCCAAGATCGACAAGCTCTGACCAGTCGCGGTTGACGGTCATGGCGTCTAATTGCTGTAGCGGCAGGCTTGCGGCGAGGCGGTCCCAAACATGTTGGCGGCGGACGGCAGGGCACATCACCGAGTCGATCCCCAGAATAGAGACCCCGCGCAATAAAAACGGCAACACCGTTGTGTTCAACTGATTGCCGCCCGCCAAGCCGATGGAAGCGACACTGCCCGCGTATTGCATTTGGGTTAATAGATTGGCCAAAGTATGTCCACCAACGCTATCAATGGCGGCTGCAAACCGCTCTTTGGCAAGTGGCCTGCTGGGTGGTTCTGCCAATTCGCTTCGATCAATGAAGCTGCTGGCCCCCAGGCGGCGCAGATATTCATGACTGCTATGGCGTCCCGTGGCCGCAACAACGGTATAGCCGAGCGTCGCCAATATGGCCGTAGCAACGCTGCCAACACCGCCAGCAGCCCCGGTCACCAGCACCTCACCCTGTTGTGGGTTCAACCCCGCCTTTTCGAGAGAATCGATGGCCAACATGGCGGTAAACCCGGCGGTACCAACAGCCATCGCTTGCTTCAGCGACAAGGCGGCGGGCAACTTGACCAGCCAATCAGCTTTCACACGAGCGCGTTCAGCATAGCCACCCCAATGGGTCTCACCAACCCGCCAGCCGGTGAGAACCACCGCCTCACCAGCGGTGAAATTGGGATGATCTGAGCGCTCAACAATACCGGCAAAATCAATCCCGGGGACATGCGGATAGTCTCGCACGAGGCGGCCAATACCTCCCAGAATCATGCCGTCTTTATAGTTAACGGAGGAATAGGCGACACGGACAGTCACATCACCGTCGGGCAATGCTGAATCGCTCAACCTGTCAAAACGGGCAGAAACCTTTTTGCCTTCTTCGCTTAGAACCAGTGCTTTGAAGTCATCCATTCCCGTATCGCCTTTTTGTTATTATTTAATCGGCTCAAGGATGGAGACGTAATTAGCAACCGCTGCACCACCCATGTTGAAAATACCGCCAAGCTTGGCACCCGGGATTTGCATTTCGCCTGCTTCGCCGCGCAATTGCATAGCCGTCAACACATGCATGGAGACGCCAGTTGCCCCAATGGGATGGCCTTTTGCTTTCAGACCGCCGGAGGGATTGATCGGCAGTTTGCCATCTTTCTGGGTCCAACCTTCTGCAATCGCTGTTGCTCCTTGACCGGGGGCGGTCAGTCCCATGGCTTCATATTCAATCAACTCAGCGATGGTGAAGCAGTCATGGGTTTCAACGAAGTCAAGATCATCCAACGTCAAATTGGCGTTTGATAAAGCTTGCCGCCAAGCCTGTTGGCAGCCTTCGAATTCAATAATGTCGCGCTTTGATAAGGGCAGATAATCATTCACATGCGCATGGGAGCGGATCGCAACCGCCTTGCTCATCGACAGGGCGGTTTCTACATCAGCCATCACCACTGCGGCCGCGCCATCGGATACAAGCGAGCAATCGGTGCGCTTCAACGGGCCTGCCACCACAGGGTTTTTATCTGACTCATTGCGACAAAACTCATAACCAAAGTCTTTCTGCATTTGTGCCCATGGATTGGCACAGCCATTTTTATGATTTTTCGCAGCGATCATTGCCAAGGCGTCAGATTGATCGCCGTAACGCTGAAAATATTGCTGGGCAATTTTACCAAAGACACCCGCGAACCCGCCTTCGGTATCGCCTTCTTCCTTCAAATAACTGGCGGTCAGCAAGGTTTCACCAACTTCAATGCCGCGCAATACCGTCATTTTTTCAACGCCAACCACCAAGACCAGCCGGCCGCGTTTCGCATCAATATAATTGGCCGCTTGGTGAACTGCCGCAGACCCTGTTGCGCAGGCATTTTCAACCCGGGTTGATGGCTTAAAACGGAAAGCGTCAGAGGCTTGCAGTACCAAGCTGGAGGTGAATTCTTGGCGTTCGAAGCGGCCGAATTGGCCCACATAAATGGCGTCAATATCTTGTGGCGAAACGCCGGCATCGGCGATGGCATCTGTGGCCACCTGCACAATCATTGCTTCGGCGTCATGCTCTTCATGTTTGCCGAATGGAAAATGTGAATAGCCAACAATACACGCTGTCATGAACCCTCTCCTTTACGTCTCATTTGATTAATTATCTGAAATATTGGTCGCGCAGGCTAGCAGGCCGCCACTGTAGATAGAAGTCTTTATCTTTGGTCCTTATCGTCAGCAGCTTATGGCTGCTGCGCGATCAAATCTTGGCACCAGGCGATACGGCCCTCGACCTGCGTTATCTCCATTGCAATCCAGGCGGCGAGATGACCTGATTGCCACTCACCGTGACCTGCCAAATCATGCAGGCGCACACGCTCGCCCTCATACATGGCTTGCAATTGCTCGAGTTGGTCGCGCTGCTCGTCGCCTGCCAGTACATCAATAAAGCGCAGCTTGAGCGCCACAACCAGTTTATTCAGGTCAGTGACACCGGGGCGCACACTTGAGGTCATGTATTCATATAAAGCGTGCTGGCCGCTGTCGGTCAGCACCAAATCGGCCTCAATATCATCATCGCCAGGGGCGATTAAGCCCTCGAATTTTAGCAATTCAATCGATGTGCCGAGAAGATCAAGCGAGGGGCCAACAATGCGGGCCGCAAATTGCCTGACTTCGCGCGATAAGTCGGCATAACTCATCGGACCGCGCGCGAGGGTTCCCAGCGCTGCTAACCGGATCGCTTCTTTGGGGATCAAAGAATTATCGCGATACATTATCGCCTCCGCGTCAAATTGGCTCATTCATAATGTGCCGTGCGTGTCGAGTTGTCCAGTGTTCTGAGATAATCATCATGGTTCTTGGGCAATGTATTGAAAAATGCCGTAAATCCGACATCGACCGCGCTGTGGTGTCGATTTCGATCTATCCCCCTAGGGGCATTCCGCGCTCCATTAGGGATCAGATAAAAAGCGTTATCAGGAGGCGCGGTTATGAAATCTCATGCACGGGTGGTTGTCATCGGCGGCGGCGTAAACGGTGCCAGTATTTTGTATCATCTCGCCAAGAAAGGTTGGACCGATGTCGTTTTGGTGGAGCGCACCGAACTAACCGCAGGTTCGACCTGGCATGCAGCAGGCCTGCTGCCGCTATTTAACATGAGTTACTCCGTTGGCCAGCTGCATCAATATTCAGTTGAGCTTTACAAAACCCTCGAAGCAGAGACAGGCCAAGCTGTCGGCTTTCATATGACGGGCAACTTGCGTTTGGCGGCGAACCGCAATCGCATGGATGAATACCGCAACTACCAATGCACGGCCGAAACCATTGGTGTTGAATCGCATCTGCTCGGGGTTGATGAGATTAAAAAGCTTTGGCCGCTCGCGGATATGGAGGGGTTGGTCGGCGCGCTTTGGCATCCAACCGATGGCCATATCGCGCCGGTGGATGTCACCATGGCTTTGGCCAAGGGTGCGCGCCAGATGGGCGCTGAGATTTATCAGCAGACCGAAGTGACCGGCATTGACCGCTCGGATGCGCAGGAATGGATTGTGAAAACCACCAAAGGGGATATTACTTGCGAGCATGTGGTTTGCGCCACCGGTAATTATGCCCGCACGACTGCCAAATGGGTTGGCTTGGAAATCCCCTCCATCCCTGTTGAGCATCAGTATATTGTCACAGATGTGGATCCCGTTTTGGCAGCTTACCGGGCTGAAGGGCACGATGAATTGCCGATCCTACGGGAATCTGATTCCGCTTATTATTTCCGTGAAGAACGTAATGGCTGGATCCTTGGGCCGTATGAGCGCGGCGCACCCGCATGTTTTGTGGATGGCGTGCCGGGCAGTTTTGAAAAAGACCTATTCCCCGGCGCGCTAGACCGCCTGATGCCGCATGTGGAGGCGACCATCAAGCGAGTCCCCAGTTTTGAAAATGCGGGTATTAAAGACATCGTTAATGGCCCGATTGCCTATACACCAGATGGTAACCCAATGGTTGGACCCGCTTTCGGCTTGCCAAATTTTTGGATTTCAGAAGGCCATAGCTTTGGTGTTACGGCGGCGGGTGGGGGCGGCTGGCAGCTGGCTGAATGGATGGTTGAAGGCGAGCCAACCGTCGACATGATTGGCGTTGATCCTCGCCGTTTCGGTGTGGTGTCGAAAAATTTTGCAAAGCTGAAAAACGAAGAAGCCTATGAGCATGTGTTTGTCATCCATTACCCAATGGAAGAACGCCCCGTTGCCCGCAAGGCAAAAACAGTCCCGATCCATGATCGCTTGGATCAGGCAGGTGCTGTTTGGGGCCAGCGCTTTGGCTGGGAGCGGCCAAATTGGTTTGCGCCCAAAGGTGCTGCACGCCGCGATGAGTATTCCTTTCGGCGTTCAAATTGGTTTGCCCCAGTCGGCGATGAAGTGCGTGCCATGCGCGAACGGGCTGGGATGATTGAGTTGTCATCATTTGCCAAATATGAAGTTCAAGGCCCGGGGGCCCGCGACTGGCTAGACCGAATGGTCGCCAATGCCATTCCCAAGGGTGTTGGCCGCATGAATCTTTGCCATTTGCTGAACCCGTCAGGTTCGGTGCGCTCTGAATTTACCATCACCCGACTTGCTGACAGCTTTTATGGCGAGCGCTTTTTTGTGATCGGCCCGGGGGCGGCCCATGATTTTGACCTTGATTACTTGCAAAAAAGCCTGCCCCGCGATGGCTCGGTATTTTTAACCGATGTTACCACGCAATTTGGGGTGCTGGTGCTGGCCGGGCCGGAAGCACGCAATGTTTTGGCAAAAGTTGCGGATGGTGATGTCTCGAATGAGGGCTTCAAATGGCTGACAGCGCAGGAAATGTCGATTGGCTATTGTCCCAATGTCCGGGCCTTGCGGGTGAATTTTGTTGGCTCCCTTGGTTGGGAGTTGCATCACCCGATTGAATATCAAAGCCATCTTTATGATGCCTTAATGGCGGCGGGGGCTGACTGTCAGATTGCCAATGTCGGGATGCGGGCGATGGATTCGATGCGTTTGGAGAAAAGCTATCGGTTGTGGGGCACAGACCTGAATGCTGAAAATACCGTCTTAGAGGCAGGCTTGCATCGATTTGTGAAGCTTAACAAAGGCGAATTTATTGGCCGTGAAGCGTTGGTTCGTCAGCAAGAGAACGGGGTTCCCTATCAGTATTGCACCCTTGAAATTGACGCCGATGATGCCGATCCCTTTGGCAATGAGCCAATCTTAATGGCAGGCGAGGTCGTTGGCCGTGGGACCGCGGGTGGTTATGGTCACTTCATTCAAAAAAGCCTGATGCTGGGCTATGTGAAAACCCCACATGCTGTCATTGGGGCGGAATGTCAGGTGCGGGTTCTTGACCAATTGCGGCCTGCACGGATTATCGCTGAAAGCCCTTATGATCCAGATAATCTGGCCCTGCGCGCATAGGGGTGGGGGGTGTCGGCCTGACCAGCGGTTAGCGGTTACCGGCGCGAAGCACATCATCGATTACCCGTTCCAAGTCTTTGAGCGTAGAACACGTGCGCAGCAGATGACAGAACGGCCGATAGCGTTGCATTTCAGAATCGCCAAGCCCCCAATAGCTTTCTGGTTCGGTGTTGAGCCAGACGAGGCGCTGAGCTCGGTCGTGCACCTGGCGCAGTAAATCCACGCGCGGATTGGCATAATTGCTGCGGCCATCGCCCAAAATGATCACCGTGGTCCGGCGGTCGATGGCCCCGATATGGTGCTCGGTCAGATCCACCAAGGCTTGCCCGTAGTCAGTGGGCCGAAATCCGATCGCATCCAAAACTTTGGGAATGGCCTCTTCAATCCCATGATCATCAAGGATATCAACCACATCTATGAGGTTGGATGAAAACGCAAAAGTGCGGATATCTGAGACCACATCATTGAGATTGTATAAAAACATTAACAAAAATTGTGCGGCTGCGGCGACAGAGCGCGACACATCACAAATCACCACAATCTTTGGCTTGTCCACTTTACGCTGTTTCCAAATGGTATGAAACGGCACGGAATCATGGGCCATATTGGCGCGCAAGGTTCGGCGCACGTCAAGGTGACCGCGGCGTGCCCGGTGATGGCGGCGTAGGTGGCGGGCCGCCAGTTTGCGGGCCATGCGCCGGACCAACATATTGGCCCGCGCCATGTCGCGGCGCTCGATACTGGCCAGGGCGCGGCTTTCTAAAAAACGCTCGCGCAATTGCTCACCTGCGGGGCGGCCATGCAATTCAAACTGTCGCTCAACAAATTCTCGGGCATCCGCAATCAGCTGCTGGCGGCCTGCCTCCAGCGCTGTCGCCATGCCGCCGCCAGCTTGCTCAGGGGCCGCGTTTAAGGCTGAAATCATCTGCTCTACCTCGCGCAGCCCAATGGCTTCCAGCATTCGGCGGCCCAGAATACCGCGCTGCATAAACGATTGAATATTGCCAACGCCAATGGCGGCGGCCGCTGCTTCCATAGCGGCGGCCAATTGGCTTTGATCACCGGCCAATAGCATCTCAGCAAGCGCCGGCATATCGGCAGAGAGGGGGACATCGTTTTGCGGTTGGGTTGTGTCTTGCAGTTCAGGGGAGGCTGTCCCCGCTTTTGGCAGTTGCCGGTCAAAAAATAGCTCAAACGTCGTCTCAAAGCGGCTTTTTTCATCTACTGTTTTTGCCAGTGTCAGGCCAAGAGCGTCGCGCAACAGCCGACGATCATGATAGCCGATTGTGGCCGCGACCTGATGGGCCTCGATGGCTTCTGCCACTGAAATACGGACCTCTGCGGCCCGAAGCGCGCGGATAAAATCAGCAAGCGGTTGGGCAGCCGCCATCGCTTTAGCCCACCCGATCCACGCTGCGCATCAAGTCTGGTAAGTGGCTTTCTGCAACCGCGATATCGGCTTCAAATTTCAAGATGACATTTAAGGTGTC
>JBELLC010000145.1:0-2342 GCA_042088965.1 Nisaea sp.
CAATGAGACCGGCCCGTATGTCCCAAAAGAGCAGCGCCGGTCCAATGAGACCGGCCCGTATGTCCCAAAAGAGCAGCGCCGGTCCAATGAGACCGGCGCTGGGCCGCGCTATCAAAAGGGTTTGCTCCGATGGGGGGGCGGACGCTTACCCCTGTTTAAACCTTAGCGCGACAAACCGCATCTCGCCGCGGCGGCTGATCAACATCAGGACTGATTTTAGTTTCTTCTCCCGGGCTTCATTGACACTTTTCGCCACGTCCGATGGCTTTACGACCTCGTTCTGATTGACCTCAACGATCACGTCGCCAACTTCCAAGCCTTTGGCACCGGCAACGCTATCAGCGGCAACATCCGTGATCACAACCCCTTTTGCGGTCTTCTCGATGTTAAATTTCTGCCGCAAAAGATCCGTGATCATCGACAGATCAAGACCAAGGCTGTCAATCTGCCCGGTCTCTGCCCGATCCGGTGGTTGACGGCGGGAGGCTGGCACCAACTGGGCTTTTTCAGCGGCTTCCAACTCGCCAATTTTGGCCTGCACGGTAACCTTTTGACCATTGCGCCAGACCACCACGGGGACAGCTTTACCGATCGGGGTGCCCGCGACAATCCGCGGTAACTGGCGCATATTGGCGACTTTTTCATTATTGAAGCTGAGAATAACATCACCCTTTTCAAGCCCAGCGGCTTCTGCGGGACCGTCTTTGGTAATGTTTGACACCAACGCGCCTTCAGCTTTTGGCAAACCAAGGCTTTCGGCGATTTCATCTGTGACGCCTTGGATAAATACCCCAAGCCAGCCACGCCGGGTGCGGCCAAATTCTTGCAGTTGTGCAATAACGGGCTGTGCCAAGCGCGAGGAAACGGCAAAGCCAATGCCGACAGAACCCCCGCTCTGTGAAAAGATCGCCGTGTTGATACCGACCACTTCACCTTGCAGATTAAACAAAGGACCACCGGAATTACCGCGGTTGATCGAAGCATCTGTTTGAATGAAGTCGTCATAAGGGCCCTGCAAATCACGACCACGGGCAGAAATAATGCCGGCGGTCACTGTGCCACCGAGGCCAAAAGGATTACCGATGGCGACGACCCAGTCACCGACCCGGGCCGCATCGGAATCACCGAATTTGACATAAGGCAGCGTCTTATTGCCCGGGTCAATCTTCAAAACAGCGAGGTCTGTTTTCGGATCACGGCCCAATAGTTCCGCGGTATACTCTGTGTCATCCTGCATGATGATCTTGATTTCATCAGCTTCAGCAATGACGTGGTTATTGGTGATCACAATGCCGCTGGGGTCAATAATGAAGCCTGAGCCAAGCGCATTGGCCCGCCGAGGCTTGCCGCCACCTTTGGGTTGATTGCGATCAAAAAAATCTTTGAAAAAGTCTTCAAAGGGCGAGCCGGGCGGGAATTGTGGACGCTGCTGCTCTGACGGCGGACCGCTTTGTTGTACCTGCTGGGTGGTCGCGATATTGACAACCGCTGGCAACAGTTTTTCGGCCAAATCTGCAAAGCTATCCGGTGGTGACTTCGCCTGTGCGGCGGACGCCAGGCACATCGCCGCAAACAGCAAGGTTGCAGCTGTGTACCACTTTATTGCGGTTGTAGATGCTGGTGCGGTCCGAACCGCTGCAAGAGGACGATAAAGGGGCATCAAATTAACTCCGTTCTCGTCGCCACTACCGACGACTGTTTTGCCTTGGGCCGCTGGGAGCAACGCCATAGCGAGTGATCGCGCGTGATTCCAAACCTGGGGTTTTTTTCCAAACTATCAACAGCCCATCGTGAATTGCCGCTACAGTCTCACGCACTTGTGTTTGAAATACGGCCAAATAAGGCAAGCAAAAGATAAATTGTGGCAAGGTTCTGGCGACAGCTCGGCCAATGAAAGCTGCCGGCGTCCCCTTTACCACTGCGTAATCAAGATTATATGTTTTGATCTAAGGATCATCGCATTGCATCGCGTAAAAGGAGTAACGCATGGGCAAAATCATCATGATGGCTGTCGTGGTTTGTTTGGGCTTGAGTATCAGCGGGCAGGGCGCACAGGCTGATCAAAATGATCCCCGCCTGGGGGTTTTGTTCAAAGTTCTGAAGGCGCAAGTCGATGTGCAGAAGATCCAAAAAACCGAAGCGCAGATTTGGCAGATTTGGAGCCGACACGGCGAAAACGCCACGGTGAATCGGTTAATGCAGCGGGCGCAAGCCTTGATGGCGACAGAGCAAGTGCGTCTCGCCGCCGATGTCTATGACAGGATCATTGAGCGTGACCCAAAATTTGCCGAAGGATGGAATCGCCGGGCAACTCTGCGGTTTATCACCGGTGATTATGCAGG
>JBELLC010000145.1:2442-6267 GCA_042088965.1 Nisaea sp.
CAGATGTTATTGCCTGAGGAGGGCGCCATGTCGACACGCTATAACCTAATTATCAAAAACGGCATGGTGCAGACGCCAAGCGGCGGCGTGGCGACTGATATTGGCATTATTGATGGTCAGATCGCGACCCTTGATGTGATTGACCCGGGCCAAGGCGAACACGTCTTTGATGCCAGCGGTCTGCATGTTTTGCCGGGTGTCATTGACAGCCAAGTGCATTTCCGTGAGCCAGGGTTAGAGCATAAAGAGGACTTGGCCCATGGCACCAAGGCGGCTGTTTTGGGCGGGGTGACCGCAATTTTTGAAATGCCCAATACAAGCCCGCTGACTCTGTCGACCGATGATCTTGATGATAAATTTGCCCGCGCCAAGGGGCGCGCCTGGTGTGATCACGCCTTTTTTATCGGCGGTGCGGCGGAAAATGTCGAACAGTTGAATGTGTTGGAAAGCCACCCAGGCTGTGCCGGTGTGAAGATTTTCATGGGCTCATCCACGGGCAGCTTGCTGGTACAGGATGATGCCACATTGGCACGAATTTTGGCCAATGGTCGTCGCCGGGTGGCCATCCATGCGGAAGATGAGGCACGTTTGATCGAGCGCCGCCAGATTGCCATCGATGGGGCGCATCCCAGGGTGCACCCTGAATGGCGCGACGAAGAAACCGCCATTCGGGCGACCAAACGCATTTTGGCGCTGGCACGGGCGGCAGGGCGGCGGGTGCATGTGCTGCACATTACCACCGCCGAGGAAATGGATATTCTGGCAGCCAATAAAGATGTGGCAACAGTTGAATGCACGCTCAATCATCTAACGTTAGCAGCACCTGACTGCTATGAACGTCTTGGTGCGTTTGCGCAGATGAACCCGCCTGTGCGCGATGAACGCCACCGGGCGGCCCTTTGGCGGGCGATTGATCAGGGGGTTGTGGATGTCATTGGCTCTGACCATGCACCGCATACATTTGAGGAAAAGCAGGGCGTTTACCCTGCAACACCAAGCGGTATGCCGGGGGTTCAGACCTTGCTACCGCTGTTATTAGATCATATGAATGCCGGGCGCTTAAGTCTGGATCGCTTAGTTGATTTAACCGCATCAGGGCCGGCGCGGATTTACAATATTGCCAACAAGGGCCGGATTGCGCGCGGCTTTGATGCTGATTTAACGCTGGTTGATTTAGCGGCCAAACGGACCATCGAAAACAGCTGGATCGCCAGTAAATGTGGCTGGACGCCCTTTGATGGCATGCAGGTAACAGGCTGGCCAAAAGCAACCGTGATCCGGGGCAATGTTGTGATGCGGGACGATGAAGTGCTGGGCGAACCGCTTGGTGCGCCGGTGCGGTTTCAAGAAACCCTGTAACGGGTAAGCCGACCCCAAATGACAACGGGCAACCTCGCGAAAGGTTGCCCGTCATTGCCCAAATGGGGGCGATTTGTTTAATCGTTTTTGCGCAATTCAGCTTTGGCGATTGACTCCAAATGGACTTCATCAGGACCATCAGCTAAACGCAGGGTGCGTTGGGCCGCGTACCAATGGGCCAGTGGGAATTCTTGGCTGACACCGCCGCCGCCATGCACTTGGATCGCTTCGTCAATGACCTTGCAGGCCATACGCGGGGCAACCACTTTGATCATGCCAATCTGCTGGCGGGCAGCCTTGTTGCCGACTTTGTCCATCATGTCGGCGGCATGCAGGGTCAACAAACGGGCTTGGTCAATGGCGATCCGGGCTTCGGCGATCTTGTGCCGAAGGGCACCCTTTTCAACATTTGCCGTACCAAAGGCAACCCGCGACTTGGCGCGCGCCTTCATCAGTTCCAAGGCCCGCTCCGCCATGCCGATGGAGCGCATGCAATGGTGAATCCGCCCTGGGCCAAGGCGGCCTTGAGCAATTTCAAAACCCCGACCTTCGCCAAGCAAGATGTTTGAGGCGGGCACCCGCACATCGGTAAACTGAACCTCACCATGACCTTTGGGGGCATGGTCGTAGCCAAATACAGATAGCGCTCTGACGACTTCAATGCCGGGGCTGTCCATCGGGACCAAGATCATTGATTGTTGCAAATGCTTTGGCGCAGAAGGATCGGTTTTACCCATGAAAACGGAAATTTTGCAGCGTGGGCTTAGCGCACCTGAGGTCCACCATTTACGAGCGTTGATAACGTATTCATCCCCATCACGGACAATTGAGGCTTCGATGTTGGTGGCATCTGAGGAGGCAACCCGTGGCTCCGTCATGGCAAAACAGGAGCGGATTTCGCCGTTCAACAGCGGCTCCAGCCAAAGCTTTTTATGCTCTTCATTGCCATAACGCTCAATCACTTCCATGTTGCCTGTGTCGGGCGCGGAGCAGTTGAAAACCTCTGGGCCAATCGGCGAGCGCCCCATGATTTCACATAACGGGGCGTATTCCATATTGTTGAGGCCCGCGCCGCGATCTGATTCTGGCAGGAAAAGATTCCAAAGACCGGCAGATTTGGCCTTTGCCTTCAATTCTTCCATGACCGGCACAACCGTCCAGCGGTTTTCCATTTCGGCTAATTGGCGTTCATAGACTTCTTCGGCCGGGTAAACATGCGCGTCCATGAATTCACGAACATCGGCTTGAAGTTTGCGGGAGCGCTCACTGGCTTCCATATACATCTTTATCTCCTGTTCCTAATGGGCCGCCACCTGGCGACATGGTTTCTTTTAGAAAATTCAATAACGGCTTGTGATTGTGCTGCCACCATCAATGACGAATGTTTGCCCGGTGGTCCAGCGGCCTGCAGGAGCGGCCAAATAGACACCAATGCCAGCAATGTCGTCTGGCTCTCCTAAACGCAGGAGCGCATGGGCAGCAGCGGCCCGCTTTGAGCGCTCTGGGTCTTCGTATAAGGCGCGGGCAAAATCAGTTTTCACCAATCCCGGCGCAATTGCATTGGCGCGGATCCCGCGATCCCCCCATTCGACAGCCAAATTGCGCACCAACTGCATATCAGCAGCTTTTGAAATACAATAAATCCCGAGATTATCGCTACCTTTCAGACCGCCAATGGAGGAGACGATGATGACAGAGCCACCGCCCCGCTCGGCCATGCCTGGCAGCACCATGTTGCAGAGCCATAAATTACGCTTGATATTATTCTCCATGGTCTTGTCATAGGCCGCTTCCGGAACATCGGCCATTGGCCCATAATATGGATTGGCAGCAGCGTTACACACCAGCACATCAATCCCGCCCCAAGCGGCAAGCGTTTTATTCACAAGAATTTCAAGCTGTGCCTGATCAGAGATATTGCAGGGGATTGCCATGGCTTCGCCACCCTTGGCGCGGATGGCCTCTGCAACGTCCTCGCAGACGTCTGCCTTGCGGCTGGAGATAACAACTTTCGCGCCATGCTCCGCCATCCGCTCAGCCATGGCCTTACCAATGCCTTTGGTTGAGCCGGTAATCACAGCGACTTTACCCCTTAAGTCAAAAAGACCGCTCATTGCCCCTACCTTCCCGTATTATCAATTAAGGCGCCATCGCCGAACGCCGATAGCTTTCTGAATTTTCAGTGAGTGTATTGAAAGGAAGGCCGATCCGGCAAGAGAGAACCGTGATATTCACGCATCGATGTGCTTTTTGACAGCAGGCTGTTTGACGGCGTATGTAAGAACACAAGAAATTCAAAAAGGGGATGGTAGATGAGCGCACCGGATTTTCTGGTTCATGGAAATGAGGATTCTGTAGGGGTTGTGGTCGTTGAGACCGTTACAAAAGGGATGGTTCTCTCTGGGCTGTCTATGCAAACGGGGGCCTCAATGACGATTACAGCCTGCGACGATATACCCTTGGGCC
>JBELLC010000146.1:0-6223 GCA_042088965.1 Nisaea sp.
ACCAGCGTGACAATCGGGCTTTTACGGGCTTTCAAGCGGCGCGGCTTGGCCATTAGTGGCGCAAAATCCGGGCCTGATTATATTGATCCTGGGTTTCATGCCGCCGCCAGCGGCCATGGCGGCGTCAATCTCGATAGCTGGGCGATGGCCCCCGATTTATTGGCGGGGTTGCTGGCCGAGGCGGCAACGGACCGCGATCTGCTGATCATTGAAAGCGCCATGGGCCTGTTTGATGGCATTGATGGCGGCCCGGGGCGCAGCGGTGCTGCTGCCGACCTTGCCCGCCTGTTTGGCCTGCCCGCCATCATTGTGATGGATATCTCTGGGCAGTCCAAAACTGCCGCCGCCATCGCGCATGGCTTTGCCAGTTTTGATCCCGGCGTCAATATCGCTGGCGTGATCCTGAACCAAGTCGCCAGCCCGCGCCACCACGCCCAAGCAGCAGACGCCATCGAGGCGCATGGCATTAAGGTGCTGGGATCGATCCGCCGAAACCCTGAAATGGCCTTGCCCGAACGCCATCTGGGATTGGTACAAGCCGCAGAGCACAATGCCCTGGAAAGTTTTATTGAAAAGCTGGCCGATATCATCGAAGAGTCTGTTGATTTGGACGCCATCAAGGCTGCAGCAGCGCCGATTTCATCTGCCCCGGCGAATGCTCTCGCCCCACGCCTCGCCTTACCACCACCGGGGCAACGGATCGCCCTTGCCCGTGATCATGCGTTTAGCTTTCTCTATCCCCATCTGTTGCGCCAATGGCAGGCCGCAGGGGCGGAAATTTATCCTTTTTCACCGCTTGGTAATGAGGGACCAAAAAGCGATTGCGACGTCTGTTGGTTGCCCGGCGGCTATCCTGAACTACATGCCGGCGCGCTGGCAGCCGCGGGGCAGTTTCGCAGCGCCATGCAGCGCTTTGCCGCCGAAAAACCGGTACACGGAGAGTGCGGCGGTTTCATGGTTTTGGGTGAAGGCATCGAAGACAGTAAGGGCCAACGCCACCAAATGCTCGGGCTTTTGGGGCATGAAACCAGTTTTGCCAAACGTAAAATGAACCTTGGGTATCGGCAGGCAAAATTGACCACTGATTGCCCCCTGGGGCATGCGGGACAGATGGTGCGCGGTCATGAGTTTCATTACTCCCGGCTGATATCCCCTGGCCCCGACAAACCGCTGGTCGCCCTTAGTGATGGCCTGGGCAACCTCATTGGTCCAGCCGGTGGCTGGCGCGGAAATGTCAGCGGTGGTTACTTTCACGTTATCGCACACGCCGATTAAAAGACCTGCGCTTGACTGAAATGATCAGCGGGTGATTGCAAACACAGGCCCGCCGCCTTATTTCTAACACGATATAGTTAAGGGGATTGCATCGTGGACCTGGGCCTTTTTGCCTTTGACAATAGTTACGCCCGCTTACCAGAGCGGTTCTTTGCCCAACAGGCACCAACCCCTGTTGCCGCGCCGCATTTGCTGCGTCTCAACCGACCTTTGGCGGCAGAACTTGGCCTTGATGCTGATGGCCTCAGCACAGAGGACGGCATCGCCGTGTTGGCAGGCAATCGTCTGCCTGCGGGCGCAGATCCCCTGTCCATGGCCTATGCTGGCCATCAATTCGGTAATTGGGTGCCGCAACTGGGCGACGGGCGGGCGGTTCTGTTAGGCGAGGTGATCGACCGCCACGGTCAGCGCCGCGATATTCAGCTCAAAGGTGCCGGACCAACCCCATTTTCCCGTATGGGCGATGGCCGCGCCGCCCTTGGGCCGGTTTTACGGGAATATATCGTCAGCGAAGCGATGGCGGCGATGGCGGTGCCAACCACGCGAGCGCTGGCCGCTGTTGCCAGCGGCGAGGCGGTCTTTCGCGAGCGGGTTCTCCCAGGGGCCGTCCTCACCCGCATTGCCGCTAGCCATATTCGTGTCGGCACCTTTCAGTTTTTTGCCGCCCGTCAAGATAAAGACGCCCTGAAGCAGCTTGCCGATCATGTGATCGCCCGCCATTACCCAGAATCTGCAGAAACCAACAATCCTTATCTGGCCATGTTTGAGGCAATTTTGATGCGCCAAGCCGCGCTCATCGCCCGCTGGTTAGCGGTTGGCTTCATCCATGGCGTAATGAATACAGACAATATGTCGATTGCAGGCGAAACCATTGATTATGGCCCGTGTGCGTTTATGGATGTGTTCCATCCAGAAACGGTTTTCAGCTCGATTGATCGGGACGGCCGCTACGCCTATATCAACCAGCCGGGAATTGGACAGTGGAACCTCGCCTGTTTGGCGCAAGCACTGTTACCGCTCCTCGACCTGGATGAAGAAAAGGCCATTGCGGCGATAAAAGAAATTTTGGATCAATTCCCGCAGCGTTTTGACACCGCATACCGGCGCGAAATGATGGCGAAGCTTGGCCTTACAAGTGGTCCTGATGACAGCCAAGAGGCCGCCGCAGCCGATATGAACTTGATCCAAGGGTGGTTACAGGCGCTGGCCGATGGCGGTGTTGATTTTACCCAGGCTCACCGCCAGCTTGGCAATCTTGATCTGGCCGCAGATCGCGCTAAAGACGCCAGCCTGCTGGCGCTTTTCAGCGCCCCCAAGGCAATCACTGAATGGTTGCTTGCATGGCGACAGCGGTTGGCCAAAGAGGCGCTTTCGAACAGCCAGCGGCAGGCCGCGATGATGGCGGTCAATCCAGTCTACATTGCCCGCAATCACCTTGTGGAAGAGGCCATTGCAGCGGCCGAAAACAACAATGATTTTGGCCCCTTAGATGACTTATTAACGGTCTTGTTGCGGCCCTTTGAGGTACAGCCTGGACGCGAACGATTTGCCCTGCCACCAACGACCGCGCAAATCGTAAAACAAACGTTTTGCGGCACCTGATACCCTCCGTTTTAATGGCAAGCAGAGAGCCAAGTTATGCGTGATATCGACGAACTTGTTGACGGCTACCACCGCTTTATTGAACAACGCTACCCGAGCGAAGCTGCGGTCTATCAAAACCTTGCCGAAAAAGGTCAGTCACCACGCACAATGGTCATTGGTTGCTGTGACAGCAGGGTCGACCCCTCAGCGATTTTCAATGCTGGACCGGGGCAATTGTTTGTGGTGCGCAATGTCGCCAATTTGGTCCCCCCTTATGAGCCACACAGCGACTATGCCGGCACCAGCGCCGCCCTAGAATTTGCGGTCACGGGATTAAACGTCGAAAATATTGTTGTCATGGGCCATGGCCGTTGCGGCGGCATCCGCGCCTTTTTGGACGGCATGTATGAACGCCCCACAAAGCAGAGTTTCATTGATCGCTGGATGTCCTTGCTGCGCCCTGCCCATAGCGCAGCCCTGCGCGACCTTGGCACCGCCCCGATTGAGGTGCGCCAAATCGCCTTGGAGCATGGGGCCATTCGCTTTTCCATCGAAAACCTCAAAACATTCCCGTTTATCCAAGAGCGTGTCGATGCCGGTAATCTGCGGCTGCGGGGTGCTTATTTTGATATTGCCGACGGTAAGTTATTATCAATGGACCCTGAAACCGGACAATTTTCCCAGCTCGACTAACCACGTCATCTGACACCCTTGCCAGCAAAAGGAAACAGCTATGGATTTCGGATTAACCGGTCACTCTGTTGTGATCACGGGCGGTAGCCGGGGGATTGGCTTGGCGATTGCCAAGGGCTTTGCCCGCGAGGGCGCGAATATTGCGCTCTGCGCACGTGGCCAAGAAGGCCTTGACGCCGCTGCCGAAGTGCTGCGCGGTTTTGGTGTGACCGTGTTCACCCAGACCTGCGATGTCGCTGATCCCACAGCCTTGAAAGCCTTCATCGAAGCTGCCGCTGCCAGCCTTGGCGGTATTGACGTCCTGGTCAACAACCCCTCGGGGTTTGGCCGCACCAATGATGAGGCCGGCTGGAAGCTGGGGATTGACGTTGATTTAATGGCCGTGGTGCGCGGCACCTGGGCAGCACTGCCTTTCCTGGAGAAAAGTGCCGCCCCCGCGATCATCCACACCGCCTCGATCTCTGGTATTGGGCCAAGTGGTAATGTCGCCTATGGCGCGGTTAAGGCCGCTGTTATGCAGCTCACCCAAAGCCAAGCGGCCAGCTTTGCCACCCAGAAAATCCGTGTCAATTGCATCGCTCCCGGCTCGATTGAATTTCCCGGTGGGGTTTGGGATGACGCCTTTCAGAACAACCGGCAACGCTATGACAGTACGCTGGCACGCATTCCCTTTGGCCGTATGGGCACCCCAGAGGAAGTTGCCAATATGGCTGTTTTCCTTGGTGCGCCTGTGGCCAGTTGGGTCACCGGGCAGATTATTTCGGTTGATGGTGGCCAACTTCTGTCGACCGCCTGACCACCCCCACTTTCACCTGCGTTAAGGAGCCTTCAGATGACGGCAAGCGAATTTTCCACTGATATTGCACTCGTCACCGGCGCCACCTCTGGGATTGGCCGGGCCAGCGCGCTCGCCCTTGCCAAGGCTGGCGCGAAGACGGTTTTCACCGGCATCGGTGATGACATTGCCAATGCCATGGTTGCCGAGATAACCGCTGCTGGCGGCGAAGCGCATTTCCTGACCGCTGATCTGGCCAGCCGTGATGGCTGGAAAACCCTGCTGGCAGACGCCGGCAACGTCTATGGAGATATCAGCATCTTTGTGCATGCGGCATCGCCGCCCCGCCCTGAAAGTCAAACTGTGCTGGCGGTGACAGAAGATGAATGGGATGCGATGGTGAACACCAATCTGCGCTCTGGCTTTTTCCTGGCGCGCGGCCTCGCTGAGGTGATGCGCGCGAAAAGCATTGCGGGACGGATGATCTTTGTGACCTCCCTACATGCAGAATCGCCGCGCAACTTGCCCCATTACAGCGCCTCTAAAGCAGGTCAGGTGATGGTCGTCAAAGAATTGGCCCGCGCCCTTGGACCCGATGGCATTCGCGTCAATGGCGTTGCCCCTGGGGCGATCCCCGGCGGCGGCTTCAAAGCCGATGTAAGCACCTTGGAAAAGCGCATTACCATGGGCCGCACTGGCACCCCAGAGGATCTGGCGGCGCCGATGTTAAGCTTGCTGTCAAACACGCACAGCGCCTATGTCACCGGCACCGTGCTGGCGGTTGACGGCGGCCTCGCGCTGTATAACTGGATCGACAGACCCACAGGATAAGGACCGTTAGCCGGTTTTTTTCTGAAACTTACTAATTTCACCGCTGACCGCAGCACTGGCAGCGGCCACATGCGTGTCCCGATTGCCTGCCGCCACATCGTAGCTGTGTTGCCGCAAATGATTGGCATGACCTTGGAAATGCGGGTGCACATAACGCGCCATCAGCTCATAGCTTTTGCGTGTTGCATCCCAATCCGCCCAGTTATGGGCCAGCAATAAGGCCGCCCCAAAGCCCCCTTGGGAGCCTTGCCATAGGCGGTCAAAATGGGCGATGCAATCATCTGGCGTGCCGATGCAGGCAATGCCTTCATCAATCAGGTAATCGAGCGGATCGGTCACATCCGCGGGGATGATCGGGAAGGTTGCAACCTCGCGGAAGTAATCGGCGAAATGCTGCAAGCCAAAGGCGACATCACGGCGTGCCTGCTCGCGCGTTTCGGCCACATGGGCAAAGGTGACGATGCGCCATTTTGAGCGGTCTGCAACCTTTCCTGCCTGATTGGCGTGATCGGTATAAATGCCCCAATTAGCCGCATGCGCCTTTAAAGCATCATCAGAGGTGCCGCCGATTGACAGCATCCCAATACCGTGACGGCCTGCCGCCACCGCGCCCACCGGCGAGCGCGCGCAGGCAACCGCCATTTCCATCGCCTCCGGGCCATAGGGCTGGAGCTGTAATTGTGCGCCGTTCAGATCAAACCAATCGGTTTTCTGAGTGACCACGCCGCCATCCATAAGCGTCACCACCGCATCCAGGGCCTCGTTCATACGTGGCCGCTGATCCTCGGCTTTGAGGCCGATTTTAGCGGCATCATGGACCAGTGCGCCCGGGCCAACCCCAAACATCGCCCGCCCGCGCGTCATATGATCAAGCTGCATCATCCGGCTAGAGAGCATGAACGGGTTATGATAGGGCAGCGAGACAACCCCGGTACCAAGGCGAATATGCTTGGTGCGCTCGGCGGCGGCGGCGATGAATATTTCTGGGCTGGAGATTATCTCAAAGCCGCCGGAATGATGCTCGCCCACCCACGCTTCGTGATAATTCAGCTTATCCAGATGCAC
>JBELLC010000147.1:0-6173 GCA_042088965.1 Nisaea sp.
CACTGATTCTGCGAAATGGGATTATTACCAAACCCCAAATGGTTCGGTGCGATGGGATGCAACCAACCCAGATCATGGTGACGATCAGGTCCTGGCAATGTGGGTTGCTGATATGGATTTTCGCTGCGCGGAACCCATTATTGACGCTATCAAAAAACGCGCAGACCACGGGATTTTTGGATATTCAAGAGCGTCTGAAAGTTTTGATGAGGCGGTTATTCAATGGTTCCAGACGCGCCATAATTGGCAGATTGATAGAGCGCATATTGTGCACACGGCTGGGGTTGTCCCAGCGTTACATTTTGCCGTTCGCGCCTTTTGCGCGCCTGGTGACAAAGTCCTGATTCAACGGCCTGTCTACTATCCGTTTTTCAGCGCCATCACAAACGGTGGCTGTGAAATCATATCTAATGATTTGATTAATGTGGACGGCCATTATGAGATGGATTTTGATGACCTGGCGGCAAAATGTTCGGATCCTGCCGTGACGATGGCGATCCTTTGCTCACCGCATAATCCGGTCGGACGGATCTGGACAGCAGCGGAGCTAACACGGTTTGGACAGATTTGTGCGGATCATGGGGTGCGGGTGATTGCTGATGAAATTCATGGGGATTTGATCCTACCGGGACAAAGCTTTTACCCTTATGGCACTTTAGCACCTGCCCTCAGCGAGGCAGCAATGATTTGCACCGCGGCAACAAAGACCTTCAATTTGGCAGGGCTGCATCTGTCCAATATTGTGATCGCCAATCAGGCTGATCGTGAGTTGTATGCGCAGACAATGATGGAATTGGGGCTGTCTCCTGTCCATGATCCACTGGCGTTGTCAGGGATTGAAGCCGCTTATCGAGTGGGTGGTCAATGGCTTGATGAGATGCTGGTTTATTTAGATGAGAACAGACGCTTAATTGAGAGATTTTGCGCCGACCATCTGCCGGGAACCATCGTCTCACCCTTGCAAGGAACGTATCTTGCTTGGGTAGATTTTCGGGCTTGGGGGCTGAGCCATGAAGAGCTTGATGCATTGATGCTTGATGATGCAAAACTGTATCTTGATACAGGCACCCTGTTTGGGGCGTTGGGCAGTGGCTTTCAACGCTTTAATATTGCCTGTCCGCGATCAATTTTACAGAAAGCCCTGCATCGCCTCCACCAAGCAGCTGTGAATCGAAAAATCATTGCGGCGTAGTCGTCGACAGACTTGCCGCCGCGTCGCTGCCCGGGGTATAAGGCGGCGCGCCGAGTTTTTCGGCATTGTTATTGCCCCTGTCATGAAATTGCACTGGAACTTATCTAATGGCCATTGAGCATACCTTCTCGATCATCAAACCCGACGCCACCCGCCGTAATCTGACGGGCAAAATTAACGCCATGCTCGAAGATGCAGGCCTGCGCATTGTTGCCCAGCGCCGTATCCACATGAGCACAGCACAAGCACAAGCATTTTACGCCGTTCACGCGGAACGCCCTTTCTACAATGACCTCGTGTCCTTTATGACGTCAGGTCCGGTTGTGGTTCAGGTTCTGGAAGGCGACGGCGCGATTGCGAAAAATCGCGAAGTCATGGGGGCGACCAACCCAGCGGACGCTGCTGAAGGCACCATTCGCAAGTCATTTGCTGAAAATATTGAAGCGAATTCAGTGCATGGTTCTGACAGTGCGGAAAATGCTGCGATTGAAATCGCGTATTTCTTCGCGGGGACCGAAATCGTTGGTTAAACACGTTGCCGACTGATGGCTTTTACCAGATGCCTAAAAAGAAAGCCGGTCTCTCGGGGACCGGCTTTTTTTATATCGTTTTTAAAGGCCCTACAGCAAAAAGATTGCCATCAAAATCAAACTGACAATGACCAAAACGGTGGACCATTTAAAAAATCCAATAAAGTCGTTGTAGCTTGACCATTGCGCTCGGCTGCTTGGGTCGTTCTCCATTTTTTCCACGTCCATCAACGTCTCCAAACGTTGGTTAATATCCAGGAAAATAATACGCACTCCTGGCGGGCGGCGCAAGTATCTCAATGCTTATTTTTGTGAAGTCATGGTTTCCCTGCCGCCGTCAGGGGCGGGTGAATAAGGCTGCTTGTTAGCGGCTGTGACTCTATCGGGTCGGTCGGGGCAGCAATGCCGGCATGATTGCGGATCAACCAGGATAAGGCATGGGGGTAAATGCGATGCTCTTCGGCCAAGATGCGTTTTGCAAGGCTGTCTTCGCTATCATCCGCCAAAACGGGCACAGCAGCCTGCACGATGATTGGGCCATCATCAAGTTCGGGGGTAACCAGATGCACAGTGCAACCGCTGATGGTGACACCAGCAGCAAGCGTTTGGGCGTGTACGTCACGGCCCTTGAAAGCAGGCAGCAGGGACGGGTGGATATTTAACATCCGGCCCTGCCAGGTGCGGACCAAGTCAGCGGTTAAAATGCGCATAAATCCCGCCAGACAAATATAGTCAATTTTATGTTCTGCGAGACTTTCAGAAATTGCCAATTCAAATGCGCTGCGATCGACGAAATCTTTATGATTGATAACGGTTGCTGGAATACCGGCTTTTTGGGCGCGCTGAATACCGTAGGCTGAAGCAACATTGGAAATAACCAAGGCAATGTTAGCCGGATAATCAGGCGCTGTTGTGGCATCGATCAGCGATTGCAAATTACTGCCGCTACCAGAGATGAGCACAGCAACGCGCCATTTGTCGATTATGGCGGTCATTGTGGCCATTTAGGGCTGATGTTCCCAAGGCGAACCGCTGGCATTTCTGGTTGCCGGTCAACCATCTGGCCAATCCTAAATACCGTCTCGCCAGCCGCTTCAACAGCAGTGCAGATGGCGGCCACATCGCTTTCTGGGACCATCATCATCATGCCAATACCGCAGTTAAAGGTGCGGGCCATTTCAAGGGGCGCAATACCGCCAGAGGCTGCCAGCCATTGAAAGACGGGCGGGATGTCCCAGGCGCTGCAATCAACATCAGCTGTCAGCTCATCGCCATACACCCGCGGTGGATTTTCAATCAAACCGCCGCCGGTAATATGAGCCAAGCCGTGAATTTTTCCGGCGCTTAATGCCGCTGTGACAGCGTTGACATAAATCCGCGTTGGGGTGAGTAGGGCGCTGGCAAGGCTTTGCTCTGGGGCAAAGGGCGCCGGCGCATCATAGCGGATGCTGCTGGCCTCAACTATGCGGCGCACCAGCGAGAAGCCATTGGCGTGCACCCCTGAGGCGGCGAGCCCTAAAATCACATCACCGGCGCTGACTTGGCCAGGGGTGATCAGCGCGCCGCGTTCAGCGGCGCCGACGGCGAAACCCGCAAGGTCATAGTCTCCTGATTTATAAAGCCCGGGCATTTCGGCGGTTTCGCCGCCGATCAGCGCAGCACCAGATTGCCGACACCCCTCGGCGATGCCTGCAACCACATCACGGGCCACATCGACCGACAGCTTTGACGTGGCGTAGTAATCCAGAAAAAACAATGGCCGGCCGCCTTGGACCACCAAATCATTGACACACATGGCGACCAGATCAATGCCAACACTTTCATGCTGGCCGCTTTCAATGGCGACCATCAATTTGGTGCCAACGCCATCGGTTGCCGCCAGTAAGATGGGATCGTTGAAACCAGCTGCGCGCAAATCAAATAAACCACCAAAGCCGCCGATTTCACCATCGGCACCGGGGCGCTGTGTTGATTTTACCATCGGTTTTATGGTCTCAACGAATGCCTCGCCCGCATCAATGTCGACGCCTGCGTCACGATATGTCAGGGGCTTATTTTTGCCATGTCCGCTTGATGTGGTGTCGTTCGTCGCCATTCGGTATAACCTTAGAATGTCTAATTTGGCGTTGCCTCGAAATCGCCATCTATGGCTGTTATGCCGAGGCGGCGATAAACGAGCAAGTAAAGAGTCGGTCCAATGACCTTATGTGATGAAAAGCGGCGTATTATCCAGGGCACATTCTGTGGCATTTTGCTTGCCTTTATGAGCCTGGTCACCGGGCCGCTGACGGTTGTGCAGGCGACCGAGCAAGGGATGTTTGTGGTGACGGATGTTGCTGTTGATGAAACAGCGGAAACCGCAGTTGCAGCGCGTTCTTTGGCGGAATCGGCCGGGCGCTCTGTTGCCTTAACACGGTTGTTGAAACGATTAACCCCCAGCAGCGCATGGGCGGGACTGCCCCAACCTGAACCAAATGAGATTTTAGGCCTCTTAAAAGGCCATAGCGTTCGGCAGGAAAAAACCTCAGCTGTGCGCTATTTAGGGCGGCTTGATTTTGCTTTTCGGGCGCAGGCGATTCGGCAGTTATTGGAAAACTATGACGTGGTTTATGCGGAAACACGCAGCACGCCGGTTCTGATCCTGCCAATCTTTCGGAGCCTGCAAGGCGATATCTTATGGACAGAAGATAACCCTTGGTACGATCTCTTCTTAGAAGCCGATCAAGGCTTGAGTTTGGTGCCATTTGTGGTGCCGTATCGGGAATTGGCGGATATGCGTCTGTTGTCCTTACAAACAGCGTTGCTGGCCAAGCCTGCCGATTTACGGCCGCTCGCAGAGCGATATGGCACCGAACGTGTCGCTTATGCTATCGCTCGATTACACCGCGACAATCAGAACCAACTCCCAAACCTTCAACTGGAAATCATTGAACGCAATGAAACCGGCGAGGAAACAACGGTCACGAAAACCATTGGATCGGTTCCACAGGGCATGATTGCCGAACGCTTGGCGACGGCGTTCACTGAAGCGCGGATCGCCATTGAAGATCTCTGGAAAGAGCGCAATCAAGTCCGTCGTGGGATCGAAAGTCGGGTGACTGTTGTGGTGCCGATTACTGACTATTCAGCCTGGTTGGCGCTTGGCAAAAGTTTGGATAATGTGACCGGCCTGCGGCGCTGGTCGGTTGTTCAACTTGGTGCCAAAGAAGCGGTGATTGATTTGTGGA
The DNA here is from genome assembly GCA_042088965.1 of Nisaea sp. GTDB lineage: Bacteria > Pseudomonadota > Alphaproteobacteria > Thalassobaculales > Thalassobaculaceae > TMED26. The sequence continues at coordinate 4,950 of JBELLC010000147.1, forward strand.
CCAATGGGGGGATTGATCAATTGCGCCTGGCTTTGACCCATGAAGATTTGCAGCTGGCCCCTGGGCCAATTGATTGGTACTTGCTGCCAAGTAATCGCGCGACATCATCGAAAAAGCAACTTTTGACGCCGGGAAGTGGCGGTAACGCGTTGCAAAAACAGGCACCATCAGTGGCCGGGAGTGGATCATGAGTAGGCGTGAGCGACTGTTGTTTTGGCTGCTGCTTTTGGGGCTCATGGTCTTTGCCTTAACGGCCTTAAGTGAGGTGATGTTGCCTTTTGTCGCCGGCATGGCGATTGCGTATTTTCTAGATCCCCTGGTTGATCGTTTTGAAAACCTTGGGCTTGGCCGGGCATTGTCGACATCAATTGTCCTGGCGCTGTTTTTCATCGCTGTCATCGGCATGTTATTTTTGATCGCCCCTGTTCTGCAAAGCCAGATTGCCAAATTGGTTGTGGCCGCGCCTGTCTATATCGACAAAATCCGCGCATTGCTGGCGCCTGTGGTGACCGAAATTGTCACCTTGGTCGGCAGCGACCCGTTCGCTGAGCTGCCATCTGTGGCAGGCAAGCTCGCGCGTATTGCCAGTGATGTGGTTGGTAAATTGGTTTCAGGCGGCATCGCCATTGCAAATCTTTTGTCGTTGCTGTTCATCACCCCTGTGGTTGCATTTTACCTGTTGCGCGATTGGGACCGGATGGTGGCGACGATCGATGGTTGGCTGCCGAAAGCACAGGCGGCGACAATTCGTGCACAAGTGCGTGCTGTTGATCAAACCTTGGCAGGTTTTGTACGTGGTCAAGGAACGGTTTGTCTGTGTCTTGGTGGGTTTTATGCGATCACCCTGAGCTTTGCGGGCCTTGATTTTGGTCTTGTTATCGGAATTTTCTCTGGCCTGATTTCCTTCATTCCCTTTGTTGGTGCGCTGCTTGGCGGCGTGATCAGTATCGGGCTGGCCTTGCTGCAATTCGATGAGATGTCGCAAGTTGGAATTGTTTTTGCCGTTTTCGTGGTCGGGCAGATTCTGGAAGGTAATTTTTTAACCCCGCGGCTCGTCGGTGGGGCTGTTGGTTTGCACCCTGTCTGGATTATCTTTGCCTTACTTGCGGGCGGCGCTTTATTTGGTTTCCTTGGTGTTTTGGTTGCTGTCCCAACGATTGCGGTTATTGGCGTGCTGATGCGGTTCGCGCTGTCTCAATATCTGGAAAGCCAATTGCATTTGAC
>JBELLC010000148.1:0-6138 GCA_042088965.1 Nisaea sp.
CCGGGTTCACTCATGGTGATGACGGGGCTGGCCGTGTTGCCGCGCCATTTCAAGACGGCCAAAAGCTGTGCCAAGGTTTCAGCGGTGCCGCCAGATTTTGAAATTGCAATAATACCGGTCCGGGAGGGATCAAGGCGGGCAAACATCTGCTCGAATGTTACCGGATCTACATTGGCTAAAAAATGTAGTCGTGGGGCGCTGGGATCTTGTGTCAGCTGACATAAGGTGGCACCCCCCAGGCTCGAGCCGCCAGTTCCAAGAACAAGGACATCGCTGCAATGATCGCGAAAGCGATTTGCATGCACCTGTAAGGCGTCAATATCAGCGGTTTCATCCGCCAGGGTTAAATGCGGCAGGGTCCGATCGGCACGCGCGCGGCGCAGCGTTGCGAGGGTTGTTTCTGCCTGCGCAATAAACCCCTCAAACACCTCCGTTGCCAGACCGTTTTCGCCGATTTTAGCCCCCAAACAGGCATCAATGTTTTGTGTGTAAAAGGTCATGGTGCTGCTTTTGTTTTTCCCCTTAAGCTTAGCATATTGCCGTCGGGGTCACAAATTACACCTGCGTGCACGTTATCCGCTGTCACACCATTATTGAGCAGGTGTTTGCAAAACATCACTTTCGGAGAGGCCAGATGGTTTGCCCAGGATTGTGAAGCTTAAGTCGCGATCCCGAAACAACCGTTGGGCAATCCGTTTTAAGTCTTCGGCGGTGACGTTATTAATCAAGGCAGCACGCTTATCGGGATAATCGATTGGTAGCCCTAAGTTCTGAAAGCTTGCGAGGCTGCGGGCAATCGCGGGCGAACTGGTAAAGCGTAACGGAAAAGCCCCAATAAGATAGGATTTTGCATCGGCTATCTCAGCGGCGCTGGGTCCCTGATCGGCCATCTTGCGCCATTCCGTGCGAATGATATTGACCGTTTCGCCGGCTTTATCATTGCGGGTGGCGGTGCTGCCAACCACCAACGGGCTGTGTGGTCGTGGCAGCAGGTTGGCCGAAATACCATAGGCAAGGCCGCGTTTTACGCGAACCTCCTGCATCAAGCGCGACTCAAAACCACCACTCATGATTTGCATCAAAATCATCGCCCCGAAATAATCCGGGTCACCCCAGGGAATACCAGCATGGCCAAAAACAATGATGGATTGGGGGATATCTTGGGAAAGCAGTTTGATTTTACCTGTGGTTAACGGGGCTTGATCCGGCACCACGGGCAGCGCCCGATTTGCGGGCAGGTCTGCGAAGACTTGGTCGAGGACAGTGGCTAACTGTGCCGCGGTAATATCGCCAACGACACCAATCGACAGCCCCTCTCGGCTTAAGCCAGCGGTTGTGACGCGGGCCAGATCATCGCCGGTGATGGCGCCAACAGATTGCAAATTACCATTGCGCGGACGGCCATAGGGATGGTCTGGAAAGGCAGATTTCATCCATGTCCGCCACGCCCGGCCTTGCGGGTTTTGTTGGTCAGCCCGAATTTTAGCCATGACTTGCGCCCGCATGCGGTTTACCGCGTCGTCGTCAAAGCGCGGTCTCTGCAAGGCCAGGCGCAATAGCTCAAAAGCTGCAGCGCTTTTGTCAGTCAAGGTTTGCAGGGCCCCGGAAAACCGGTCGGCACCGGCCTTAAAGCGCAGCGAAATAGATTGCTCACTGAGCGCAGATTGAAAGGCTGTCGAGCCAAGCTCGCCAGCGCCTTCATCCAGGGTGCTGGCCAAAAGGTTGGCCAAACCCTGCTTGCTCTCAGGGTCGTCAGCGGCACCTGTTTTGAAAATCATCTCCATCGCAATGACAGGATTACGATGATCTTCAATCAGCCAAGCTGTTAGCCCTGATGGGCTGGTAACTTTTTGAATGTCAAATGCTGCCACTGGCCATGCAGCAAACAGCATGAGAACCATAACGGCTGCGCGGATGATGTGGATAGGGTAGGCGATCAGCATCGATTAAGGGTCCTTTTTCGCCATCGGCAGGAGGCTGGCAGTCACAGATTGGCGGGCGATAAATATGGCCTGTGCCGCTTTATTTACAGCAGCTGTATCAAGCGCTTTGATCCGTTCTGGCCAGGCTTCGGCGTCGCCAACAGTTTGTCCTGTTGCCAGCGCTGCACCGAAAAAACGTGCCGGGTAAAGGGCTGCATCACGGGCCAAAATGGCGCTTGCCAGCATGCGTGTTTTGGCTCGGTTGACCTCATCATCGGTCACGCCGTTTTTGACGACCTCGGCAATTTCCTGATCAATCGCCGCCTCAACAACGGAGACCGCGTCCCCGGGACGTGGTGTGGCGTAAAAGCCAAACTGCCCAGGACCGAGGCCATCCCCGGAATACCATGCGCCGGCAGAAATCGCCGCCTGACCGTCGACAACCAATCTTTTATACAGCCGACTTGTCGCGCCGCCACCGAGGATATCGGCCAGCATCTCAAGGGCCGCAACCTGCGTTGAATCGCCATAGTGATAGCTCGGTGCGAGATAACGTCGTGACCAGTTTGCTTGCCGGACTTGCGGGCTCGATAAACGGAGGTGGCGGGCCGCAAGCTGCGGTGGTTCAAGGGTCCGTTGGGCGCGCCTGTCAGGGATGTCCCGGGCCGGGATGACGCCATAATAGGTCTCTGCCAGACGCTTGACCTCGGCGCTGGTCACATCCCCTGCGACCACCAGAATGGCGTTATTTGGGGCATACCACCGCTCGTAGAATTCCAGCGCATCGCGACGGTTAAGCTGCTTTATTTCGTCGGCCCAGCCAATGATGGGGATACGATAGGGATAAGCCAGAAACAAGGCAGCTTGCGCCTGCTCGCGCAACTGTGCCGCCGGGCTATTATCGGTGCGGCTGCGCCGTTCTTCTAATACCACGTCACGTTCGGCGGTGATCTGCGCGTCGGTCAGTTGCAGGCCGCGCATTCGGTCCGCTTCCAGTTCCATCACCATCGCCAGATGCTCTGTGGCAATGGTTTGGTAATAGGCTGTAAAGTCAAAACTCGTGAAGGCGTTATCTTCGCCGCCCACCTGACCTACTCGGCGGGAAAATTCACCAGTGGCAACCTTGGCGGTGCCTTTGAACATGAGATGCTCGAGAAAATGCGCAATCCCGGATTTACCGGGTGGCTCATCAGCAGAGCCGACCTTGTACCACAGCATATGACTGACCAATGGGGCACGGTGATTGGGAATAACCACAACCTGCATGCCATTGCTCAAGGTGAACGTATCGGGGTCAAAAATGCGCGCTTCAAGTCGGCCTTTTGACCAGCTGAGCGCCAGCAGCATGAGAACCACAAAAGCGCCAAGTCGGAGGAGGTTATACGCGCCAATCATCGACCAAATCCAAAAAAACTACGGTTCGCTTACATATGGCGCAGAAGCGGACGGGCACAAGGTCCGTTAGGGTGTTTTGGCGTTTTCCGTCGCTTTGGCATCCAGGTGATCTCGGAAGCTCTGGGCTTCGATATAGACGCGACTAACATCACGATGCTTTGCCTTGATGGCTTTTTCGATGCGACTGACGGTGCCTTCAACCGCTTGGGCATCAATATCGTCGCGGAAATCTAGCGATAAAGTGACCAATATATCCTCGGGTCCAAAATGCAGTGTTCGCAATTCATTAACGTGCAGGATCTCATCGGGTGCCTGGGCAAGGGCATGAATGCTGTCGCGGGTTTCTGGATAGGTCGCCTCGCCAATCAGCAAGCCTTTGCATTCATAAGCCAGAATCGTGGCAACACCTGCAAGCACTAGGCCAATAAGCACTGAGGCGACGCCATCAAGCATTGGCATCTCTAGCCATTCCGCCAAAATGATCCCGCCGCCCGCGATGATCAAACCGAGCATAGCCGCGCTGTCTTCGAACAACACCGTGACAACGGTGGGGTCCTTGCTCATGCGGATTTGTTTAATAAAGCTACTACGGCGCTTGGTTTTCCCGAACTCTTTGAAGGCCACCCACCAGGCAGCACCTTCAAAACAGAGTGCCAGGCTTAAAACGATGTAATTGATTGTCGGGTTGGTGATCGTGGCAGGGTTCTGGATTTTATGGATGCCCTCATAAATCGACACACCGGCACCGATGGCAAACAGCAAAATGGCGACCACAAAGGCCCAGAAATAGATTTCCATGCCGTAGCCAAAAGGGTGGGCCGCGTCGGCTGGTCGGCGGGCGCGTTTTAAACCATACAGCAGCAGGGCCTGATTGCCGGTATCAACCAGGGAATGCACCGCCTCGCTCAACATCGCGGAAGACCCGGTATAACTTGCCGCCGCAAATTTGGTGATGGCGATGGCACCATTTCCGACCAAGGCAGCCATCACAACCATTCTTGAGCCGTTAGCCGCCATCGAAGCCCTCAGGTTCTCTCATTACAGCGATCAATGTCCCCTCCATCCAACACCCTGCCTAATGGCATGTTGATGACAGCGCTATGATGTATCACAGAGCCGCCATGTGTTGGCAAAAATCTGCCAAAACCGGCGGGCGATGGCAAACATTGGTGGAAGTTCGCGACCAGGGTCGATAGACTCGGCGGCGCGTGCGCGCTGTAACAACATTGTTTGGCGGCACAATGCGGATCATTTGGGGGCTCCATGACACGGATCACCGAAGCAGCGCTGTTGAGCGTCTTCTGTTTGCTGTTGTATCTGCCGGGCTTGACCACAATACCGCCCTTAGACCGCGATGAAGCGCGCTTTGCGCAGGCCAGTAAGCAAATGCTGGAAACAGGTGATTTTGTTGACATCCGGTTCCAAGAAAAGCCGCGCTATAAAAAGCCCGCGGGCCCTTATTGGCTGCAAGCTGCGAGCAGTGCCGCCCTTCGCCCATGGGTTGGTGATCAAATCTGGACCTATCGTCTGCCGTCGGTACTTGCAGCGATGATGGCTGTTCTGCTGACCTGGGAAATAGGCCGGTTATTGTTTAATCGACGCTGTGGTTTGATCGCGGGCGGCCTTCTGGCAGGCTCGGTCTTGTTGGTTTCAGAGGCTCATCAGGCAAAATCAGATGCGGTTTTGCTGGCGACGATTGTGGCGATGTTTTGGTCCCTGGCGCGTCTTCGACATACGGCGTTAAACCCCAATACGACCGAAGGCAGGTCGCCATCGGCCTGGCCTGCTTGGGTGTTCTGGGCGGGCCTTGGCGCGTCGGTGATGGTCAAAGGGCCAATCGGGTTTCTGGTTGTTGGATTGTTTTTGGTGACACTCATTGTATCGGAACGCCAAGCCGCCTGGGTGCGCCCACTGCTTCATTGGCCCGCGATCATGTTGGCCGTGTTGATTGCGCTGCCCTGGTATGTGGCCATTACCTGGACCAGTGATGGGGCCTTTTTAGCGCAGGCGATTGGAAAGGATCTGGCCCCCAAACTGACGGGCGGTGTTGAGGCGCATGGCGCTTGGCCGGGGTATTATACCCTGTTGACATTGGTTATGGCTTTTCCGGCGAGTTTGTTTTTATGGCCGAGCGTGCTTGGCTGGCGGCAGGCTTGGGCCTCCCCAAACGTCAGGTTTTTGCTCGCTTGGGCGCTGCCAGCGCTGCTGGTTTTTGAACTAATTCCGACCAAATTACCGCATTATGTGCTGCCAGCCTATCCCGCGTTGATGCTGATTGCTGGCGCTGCCCTGTCTGGCGCGGTTGTGCCCCTATCAGCGGCATTAAGGGGCAGGTCTGCCAAAATTTGGGCGATTTTGTGGGCGATGGTGGCGGGGTCACTTGGCCTTGTTGGCAGTGTGATCATGTTTCGCTTTGGCGGCGGCGCAGGTGACGGCCCGATGGTCTGGTTTTGGGCAATGGCAAGTTTAGGGGCGGGCGTACTTTCTGGGTTTGTGGGGCTGCGCTTTGTCTGGCGACAGGGAAAGCCAATGGATTTGGCGGTCACCTTGCTTTCGGCCGCTTTGAATTTGGCGATCCTGACCGGCGGTGTGCTGCCTCGGGCGACTGACCTGCAGGTCAGTAAGCGTCTGGCCGCCGCCGCTGACCTGCATGCCAGGGGGGAGCCGGTCGCGATCACTGGCTATCACGAACCAAGCGCGGTATTTTTAATCTCGACCGACCTGCTACTGGCGTCGCCGGTCGAGGCGGCGGCGCATCTGCGCCGTCATCCAAACGGTTTGACTTTTGTTGAAGACAACAAGGACATCGATTTTCGCGCCG
>JBELLC010000017.1:0-11101 GCA_042088965.1 Nisaea sp.
TGGCAGATTTAAAGGCTGTGCAGCGTAATATCTCAGGCTACCGCGCCCCTAAAAGCTGGCTATCTTGTTTTCTGCGGCGCAGTTGCGGCCAGCGTCCGTGCTGAGTAGATTGGATTGTTGGAAAGAGGCTACTGTACCTGGACCTGTCAATAGGGTAAGTTTGGGCGAGGAGATTTTTACATGTCTCGGAAAATTACATTTACGATCGAACCTGCTGAAGGTCATCACGACATCCTTACCATTCAGGATGCGTTCCAGCAGGCTATTGATTTTTTTGATTTGCTCACCGATGCGGCGGAAAAGCACGTTGTCTGGAAACTAGAGATGGCTTCCACAAACTCTCCATTTAGCTGTCAAGGCGAGCCGGTAGACACCCGCACATGGGTTGGTGCTTATGGGATCATGGAGAAGCACATTGAAGTGGTTGAGCGAAATCTTACGCGTGTAGCCCGAGGTGAAGATTTCGACGATACCTTTCCCCGTGATAAAATTGAGGTTGCTCATCGGCTTCTTCGCCGAAACACAAATGGCATAGGCCGCAGCTTAGCTGGTTTCTCCGAAGAAACGCCGCCCGTCGAGATTTCTCAGCACACCGCTAGACGATACTTTAAAGAAGTTGTCGCACCAGTCGAGTCTCTGCACAGTTATCTTTTTTCCAGAACGTCTCGAAAAGAGGTTGGATCCATTGAGGGGCGGCTGATCGACATTGGTACGGATTACGACACGCCAGCGCTTCATCTTGAAGAACACAACACGGGCCGTCGTCTCTGGTGCAGAATTAGCCCGGCAACGCGGGAACAGCTAAGCGAAGATATGAAGGCTGGTGACGTTTGGAAGCGACGCCGCATTCGGGTTCGGGGTACCCTTAACTACGACAATGAGGGAAGCGTCTTCCGCGTTATGGATGGTGCCATTTCCTTCATTGATGTACCGGAAGTAAACCTCGACAAAATAGAGGATGCTAATTTTACGGGCGGATATCCCGTTGTAGAGTACCTCGATCGCTTACGGGAGGGGGATCTTGGCCAGTGATATTCCCAAATACTACTGGGATGCCTGCATCTGGATTACCCTGATTTCTGATAGACAATCAGAACGTGGAAAAGCATGTGAATACGTTCTGAACCTTGCCAAGGGTGGCAAATGCCAGATATGGACTTCTTCTTTTTGTTTGGCCGAAGTCTTTAAGCGTCGCTGTGACAGTATACCCGTCGGGATTGCAGAAAAAGACGATGCGTATTTTGAAGACCTTATAGAGAAAGTTTTTGTCTATAAAGTGTCTGTCGATGTAGATGTGGGGAAGGTTGCCCGTAAATTACTTCGAAGGTTTCCAACGATTGGGAAGCCGCAGGACGCTGTTCATGTCGCAACCTGTTTGCTGAATAATCTCGATGAACTGCACACGTATGACCGTGACGATCTGCTGACGCTTGATGGTCAGCTAGTTTGTTCCGATCGGACCAAGCTGAGGATATGTCAGCCGCCGGAACCGCCCAGATCCGTTGAACCGGAGTTACAATACGATGTCGAAGATAAAATTAAACGACTAAATTTCAAGGCGCGGCTCACACCATCGATGCCGACGAAAGCGAGCAACACTTTAAGGACTCCCCGTCAAGCTGGAGAAACTTGGGGCTCAGGCCAGTACCAACAATTTGAGATACAATTATAGCATGGAGTCAACCTTTAGGTGAAAAAGCCCAAAATGAAAGGTTGTTGATGCTGCTCGTCAACTTGGCTGTGGTAAAGGCGCGCATCAAAAGCGGGATCGCGCTGTTCTGGCGCCTGACGATCTCATGAGATCCCTACTTATTCACCGCTGGTTCATAAAATATGTAATCGCCAAAGAAAAGGGCGGCTGAAAAGCCGCCCTAGGTCGCATTTGTTTTCGGTCTCGCTTAGCAGGCTTCAACAGCCCGCTTGGCCATCACAGAAATCAGATTGGCCCGGTAAGCTGCACTGGCATGAAGGTCACTGTTCAAGCCATCGGCTGGCATCGTTACAGCTGCAGCAGCACTTCCGGAAAAGTCCGCGGCCAAAGCTGTTTCTATGCCATTGGCACGGAAAACGCCGTTTTCCCCTGCGCCTGTGACAGCGACCCGTACCCCTGAACCTGTCTTCGCAACCATCACCCCAACCAACGCATAACGCGATGCGGGATTTGGAAACTTCTGATAGTTACAGGCTGCAGGTTTTGGGAAACTGATGGCAGTGATCACCTCATCTTCATCAAGCGCGGTATCGAACATCCCTGTGAAGAAATCCTCGGCGCTGATTTGACGCCGATCGGTGGTGATGGTTGCCCCCAGGGCCAAACATGCCGCTGGATAGTCAGCAGCGGGGTCATTATTGGCGACAGAGCCACCAATGGTGCCACGATTACGCACCTGCTGGTCGCCAATACCCGCTGCTAAAGCGGCAAGCCCGGGAATGGCCGCTTGCACCTCGGCAGAGCTGGCAACGCTTTGATGAGTGGTCATCGCGCCGATGACGACGGTGTCGCCATCAACGGTGATCCCAGCAATGCCAGATCCTGCCAGATCGAGTAGGTCTGACGGCATCGCCAGGCGCTGTTTCATGGTGGGCAGCAAGGTTTGCCCCCCAGCGAGATATTTCGCATCTTCAGCAGCTTTGGCGGCCGTTACCGCATCGCTGACAGAAGCTGGCTTGTGATAATTAAAATCATACATCTGATTTTACTCCCTTAGGCCTTAGCATCTTGGATGGCTTGCCAAATTTTTGCTGACGTTGCTGGCATGGTAATGTCTTCAACGCCTAAATCGTCCAAGGCATCCAGAACAGCGTTGATCACAGCAGGTGGTGAGCCAATCGCGCCCACTTCGCCGCAGCCTTTCACACCCAAGACATTATGGGTGCACAGCGTTGTTTCATGGCCAACTTCGAAACTCGGCACATCATCTGCACGCGGCATGCAATAATCCATGAATGAACCGGTCAGCAATTGACCCTCATCATCATAAACCGCCCCCTCCATGAGCGCTTGACCAATCCCTTGGGCAACGCCGCCATGGACTTGTCCGGCGACAATCATTGGGTTGATGACACGGCCCACATCGTCAACAGCTGTGAAGCCAACCACATCAACGACGCCTGTCTCGGGGTCAATCTCGACCTCACAGATATGGCAACCGCCGGGGAAGGTGAAGTTTGCAGGATCATAGAATGCCTGCTCGTCAAGGCCCGGCTCAATTTCCTCAATCGGATAGTTATGCGGCACATAAGCTGCCAGAGCGACTTCGCCAAAGGCCATGGATTTATCGGTTCCAGCAACGGTGAAGTTACCATCTTTGAACTCTAAATCCTCAACCGAAGCTTCCAAGATATGCGCGGCAATCTTTTTGGCTTTTGTTTCGATCTTATCGAGCGCCTTTGCCAGAGCAACACCGCCAACAGCGAGTGACCGTGAGCCGTAAGTGCCCATACCGAACTGAATCTTATTGGTATCACCATGGCTGATTTCGATGTTTTCCAATCCGATCCCAAGACGCTCAGAGACCAATTGCGCAAAGGTCGTCTCGTGCCCTTGGCCATGGCTATGGGTGCCTGTGAAAATGGTGACCGAACCTGTTGGATGTACCCGCACTTCAGCAGATTCATACAAACCTGCGCGCGCACCGAGGGCACCTGCAACAGCAGATGGGGCAATCCCGCAAGCTTCCACATAGGTTGAATAGCCAATGCCACGCTTTTTACCGCGTGCTTCTGCCTCGGCGCGGCGGGCAGCAAAGCCATCAACATTATGCTTTTTCTGGGCGCTGACGAGAGTCGCCATATAATCGCCGCTGTCATACTCAAGGGCTACAGGGGTCTGATACGGGAAGGCCTCAGCGGGAATGAAATTGCGGGTCCGGATGTCCACCGGATCAATGCCCATCTCCTTGGCCGCTTTATTGACAATCCGCTCCACCAAATAGGTGGCTTCAGGGCGACCGGCACCACGATATGCATCGACTGGAACCGTGTTGGTGAAAATCGCCTTCACATTGGCGAAAATCGCTGGCGTCGTATAGCAGCCAGCCAACAATGTCGCATAGAGGTAGGTTGGCACAGACGTCGCGAAGGTGGACAGGTACGCGCCCATATTGGCTTTTGTTTCTACCTTCAGCGCGGTGAACTTACCGTCAGCATCCATGCCAAGCTTGGCATGGGTGATGTGATCACGGCCTTGCGCGTCGGTCATGAAGCTTTCGGAGCGTTCCGCTGTCCACTTAATGGGACGGGCCAATTTACCAGCAGCCCAGGTCACGATGGCTTCTTCGGCATAGTGGAAAATTTTTGAGCCGAATCCACCGCCAACATCAGGGGCCACAATGCGCAATTTATGCTCAGGGATGGACAACACAAAGGCCCCCATGAGCAAGCGAATAACATGCGGGTTTTGAGTTGTGGTGTAGAGCGTGAATTCACCGGTTGCACGATTAAAGTCACCAATCGCTGCCCGTGGCTCTATAGCATTTGGGATCAATCGGTTATTAATGATATCAATTTCCGTGACATGTGCCGATGCGGCGAGGGCGGTATCAACATCTGCTTCTTCGCCAATGATCCAGTCATAAGCCATATTGGTGCCAATATCTTCATGCACCAAAGTGCCACCCGCCGCGGCGCTTTCCATGTCAACGACCGCTGGCAGAACGTCATAATCAACGTCAATGAGCTCAGCAGCATTCTTTGCTTGCTCTAAGCTGTCTGCAATCACAATGGCGACCTGGTCACCGATGCAGCGCACTTTGCCCTGGGCCAGCGGGGGATGCCCTGGCTCATGCATCGGCGAGCCATCACGCGAATGGATTAACCAACCACAGGGCAGGCTACCCACTTGCATATCCTCGCCCGTAAAGATTTCAACCACACCAGCGGCAGCCTTCGCAGCGGCTAAGTCAATGGCGTTGATGCGCGCATGGGCGTGTGGGCTGCGCAAGATATAGGCATAGGTTTGACCGGGACGATTAATATCGTCGGTATAGGTGCCTTGACCGGTTAAAAAGCGATAATCTTCAACGCGCTTTACCGAAGCGCCAATTCCTGTGTTTACGCCATCGGGCATAATTTAGCTCCCCATGTTTTGGGCCGCTTCAGCGACCGATTTGACGATGTTGTGATAGCCAGTGCAACGGCAGATATTGCCTTCCAAACCATCGCGAATTTCGTCTTCGGTTGGGTTTGGGTTGCGATTGAGCAAGTCAATCGCGCTCATCACCATGCCAGGTGTGCAATAGCCGCATTGTAGGCCATGATTATTGCGAAAAGCTTCCTGCATCGGATGCAAGGTGTCACCGTCGGCAATGCCTTCGATGGTGGTGACATCTGCACCAGCCGCCTGGACGGCGAGCATTGTGCATGATTTCACAGCGGCGCCATCAACATGCACAACACACGCACCACATTGGCTTGTATCGCAGCCGACATGTGTGCCTGTGAGGCCAAGATGCTCACGCAGGTATTCGACCAGTAATGTCCGAGCGCTTGTCTCGCCTGATATCGATTTACCATTTACTGTCATGGACAGGTTCGGCATATCTTTTCTCCCCTAATGAAGCCTCGTTTAGCGATGCGGAGTTGCCGCGACCGCGTCCGGGTTTTATTGCTATAGTCTGCTTGTATAGTGTTCACCCTTGCGGCGGCTCAGGTCAAGAGTTAGCTGCACGCCATCACCAACTGCGACAATTGGTAAGCCTTTGTGATGGTGTCATTCCAGCAGCGAATTGACCTTACCACGCACCCTGGTTTGCCGCATTAATCGCCGAAACCGATCAGCATCATAACCGGCGCCGCGATGCATCAAGCAGCGGTTATCCCAGATAACCAAATCACCAGCTTGCCATTTATGAGCGTAAATATAGGCGTCGGCGGTCGCCTGTTCTGTGAGACGATCAATCAGCGCCCGACTTTCGTCCATTTCCCAGCCATCAACTTGCCGGGCATGGCTCCCGATATACAAATTTTTAGCACCTAATCGCGGGTTTGTCCGCACCATTCGCTGTTGCACAGGTGGCAACGAGCTGGCCAATGACGATAACAGCACGCCGGGGCCAACCTTACTGCGGGAATAACTGTAGTCATGAATACAAACCAGCGGGTCGACCTGGCGTTGATCGGCAGCTGAAAGCCGCTCATAGGCCCGCCGCAGGCTCACAAACAAGGTTTCGCCACCTTCATCGGGGACTTCATAGGCGCACATGATAGAGACATAGCTTGGCACCTCCCGAAATGAGCTATCGGAATGCCACATGTTATTGCCTGTTTTAAACACGGTCTTGCGGTGGTCATTGCCAATGGCTGTGCCGTCAGCCTGAACATTTCCAATGGTCCCGAAATATTCCACTTTGCCTTCCTCACCTAAAGGCACATGACTTTCCTCAGGTGTGCCAAGGGATTGGGTGAAGGCAAATTGTTTTTCATCGTTGAATGTCTGCTTTGGAAATAACACAAAGGAATAGTCGTCAATGGCCTGATGGATCAGCGCAATTGTTTCTGACGACACGTCAGCTGCTGCATCAAGCCCCGTGATGCAAACGCCAAAATCATCGTGTAATGGGCTAAATTGGATTGCCGGTGATGTCATAACATTCCTCCCTCAAACAGCTTTTTTTATATTCAAGCATGCTTGGCTAAGATGAACAATCGGCAGTTCTAAGCGGTTAGCGAAAACGCTAACTCTGTGCTCAGACTGATGGCAGGATTATGGCGCTGTGCAGGTATAATCAACTTGGGCATCAGAACGCCGGAAAGGGTCTGTCAACTGGTCTGTATAGCTCCCCATTAATAAGCGCTTCTTCGGCAATAAGTTGCCTCTGAAAAACCGCCCAAAACTGGCCAGTATGTCACCTTTCGGCGTTAACAAAACACAATCGTTTTTAATGATGATTGTGCCTGATTGTAATTGCTCTGTCAGGCGCACATCAATTAACCGATGCTCGCGGATATACTCGCCGGTAAAAATATCATTAAAACGGCTTTGTTGAATGCCGCCACCGCGCTGTTGCAGTTTTTCCAATAAATAGAAAGACAGCGACCGGTCGATCACAGTTGGGCCGCTGATGGCAATTGCATAGCCCATTAACACCCAGATCAAAACCAATTGGCTTTTCTCAAAACGACTGAAGTTCCTAAATCGTCGGCCAAAAATGAAAATCAGTGCGCTGATGATAACAGCGATCACAGCATCTAACAGGGCGGCATAGAAAACCACATCGACGGTGAAAAAATGAATATGGCAAAGGTAGATCAGGGCGTAGGTGGTCAAAAATAGCCCGCTGGCAAGGAGCGCTTTGAGCAATTTCATCGGTTTACACCTTGGCCATGCAGGGTCATTCCGGGTTGGTTTTAATGGTTTCGTCAATCAAGGCCAGATGCGCGCCTTGTGGGGCAGCGCTTTTACTACGGATGATTCCCGCAACCATAAAGGTTATTAAGGCAAAGGCGGCTGTTTGCATGAAAATCAGCAGCAAAATTCCAAGAGCGATTGAAAACCACCCAGGTGTCGACACCCCCAGAACCTTTAGCAAGATGGCGGTGATACCGCCGACAATGGAAAGCAGAGCTAAGATGGCACAGGCAATGCCAACACGGACGAAAACATTTTCTGCAAAAACCATCAGGCCCTTAAAACCGTGCAGCACAAGGTTTACGAAGTTCATTTTTGATTGCTGTGCATAGCGAGCACCGCGAGCTTGCGGACTGGGGGTAAGGCGGAGACGGGAGGCGATCAGCGCACCGGCCACATGCAATGATGCCTCTTGCATGGCCACCAGCCGTTTCACCGCCCGCGGCTTCAGGGCCATAAAATTCCCAAAACTGATTTTCTGGCCCGTCAGGATGCGGAAGATCAATTTATAGATTTCATAAAATATTTTGAATTTAAGCGTTTCAACCCGGGCTTTGCGCTGTGCCACAACCGCATCAATCTGTGGATCGCCTAACAAGGCTAAGAGCGCTGGAATAGAGCTTGGCAGATCCTCTCCATCGCTATCCATAATGACGATTTGATGACTGTCATTGATCTCAGGTGCTGCCTGCGCCAAACCGACGGCAATGGCCTGTTGGTGGCCGACATTGCGGCGCAGCTTAATGATTTCACCGCTGACATTGGCCATGTTGAAAGCGTCAAGGGTCAGCGGCTCGCGAATAGAGCCATCATCTACAGCAATCACATATAAGTTGTCTGGGAAGGTGGTCCCGAGGGCAGCTAAGAGCTGCTGGAAGGCTTCAGCATCCTCAAACGCGGGGCTAATGACAACGATGGAACCGGGCGCGATCATTGCGGGTCTAACATCATTTGGCCGCGGCATGTAGCCGTTCAGCATGCCATTTCATATGCTCGCCCATGAAACTAGCAACAAAGAAATAGGAATGATCGTAGCCCGCTTGCATGCGAATTGTCGCGTCAATTCCAGCGGATTGCGCGGCATCAATCAGCGCAGGCGTCGCCAGCAGCGGTAAAAACTCATCACCATCGCCTTGATCGACCAACAGGTCACGCGGCCAGCCGTGCGTCTTCATCAATAAGCAGGCGTCATGGCGCGCCCAGGTGCGGGTATCGTCTCCCAGATAGGCGCTAAGCTGCTTGCGGCCCCAATCGGTGCCGGTTGGATTGGATATCGGTGCGAATGCAGAAACCGATCGGTAGGTGTCAGGGTTATTCATCGCGATTGTCAGCGCCCCGTGGCCGCCCATGGAATGTCCGGTAATGGCTTGACGTGTCATATCGGCGGGAAAATGCGCAGCAATCAGCGCCGGTAGCTCAGCGGTGACATAACTGTACATTTGATAATGTGGTTGCCAGGGGGCCACATTTGCATCGACATAGAAGCCTGCACCTGTTCCCAGGTCATAGGCGTCATCATCTGCCACGTCAGGGCCGCGCGGACTGGTGTCTGGAAAAACAACCATCACCCCATGTTCGGCGGCAAAGGCTTGCGCGCCTGCTTTCACCATGGCGTTTTCATGGGTGCAGGTTAAGCCTGATAAATACCACAGCACGGGGACCGGACCGGTTGCTGCTTGCGGCGGCGTATAAACAGCAAAAGTCATGTCGCAATTTGTCACCGAGGCAGCATGACGAAAGACGCTTTGTTCGCCGCCAAAGCTACGATTTTTTGAAATCGTTTCCATCGCCATGTTCCTTTTACTTAGTAGATGACAACACTGCGGATTGATTCCCCCGCATGCATTAAATCAAAGCCTTTGTTGATATCATCCAAGGGCATTGAATGGGTAATCAGCTCATCAATGGCAATCTTTCCATCCATATACCAATCAACAATTTTCGGCACGTCAGTGCGTCCCTTCGCCCCCCCAAAGGCAGTCCCGCGCCAGCTGCGCCCTGTCACCAATTGGAAGGGCCGGGTGGCAATTTCTGCCCCAGCAGGGGCGACCCCAATAATGATGCTTTCACCCCATCCTTTGTGGGCACATTCAAGGGCTTGGCGCATAACGTTAACATTTCCAATGCACTCAAAACTATAGTCGGCACCGCCCTTCGTAAGCTCGACCAGATGGCCAACAAGATCGCCACTTACCGCGCTTGGATTGACGAAATGGGTCATGCCAAACTGTGTTGCCAGCTCTTTTTTACTATCGTTGAGGTCAACCCCCACAATCATATTGGCACCTACCAACCGCAGCCCTTGGATGACATTCAGGCCAATCCCGCCCAGGCCAAAAACGACGCAGTTCGCACCAGGTTCAACCTTTGCCGTATTGACCACAGCGCCAATACCCGTAGTCACGCCACAACCGATATAGCAGACCTTGTCAAAAGGTGCGTCAGGCCGAATTTTTGCCAAGGCGATTTCTGGCAACACCGTATAATTGGAAAAGGTAGAGCAGCCCATATAATGGAACAATGGCTTGCCATTCAGGGAAAACCGGCTACTGCCATCGGGCATCAGGCCTTGGCCTTGGGTCTCTCGGATGGCCTGAC
The DNA here is from genome assembly GCA_042088965.1 of Nisaea sp. Lineage (GTDB taxonomy): Bacteria > Pseudomonadota > Alphaproteobacteria > Thalassobaculales > Thalassobaculaceae > TMED26. Next base: position 9,947 of record JBELLC010000017.1, read on the forward strand.
ATAAATTGGTTTTTCCAGAAAGGCAATATTCGCACTGCCGACATTCTGGGGTGTACAGGGGGATCACATGATCACCCACGCTGACAGAGGTCACGCCTGGGCCTGTTTCAACAACAACACCCGCACCTTCATGGCCAAGGATTGAGGGGAAAATACCCTCAGGATCTGCGCCAGAAAGGGTGAACTCATCGGTGTGGCAAATGCCTGTCGCTTTGATTTCGACGAGGACTTCACCTGTCTTTGGACCGTCGAGATCAACCTCTAGGACTTCAAGCGGCTTTCCAGCCTCTACAGCAACTGCAGCGCGGGTTTTCATTGTTTCTTCTCCGTTATCGGGCCCAGGACGTCAACAATAATGCGGCGATTCCTGCGATAGAGGCGATAATTGTTAGGTAGACCATCCAATGGGTACCGTTATAAACGTTTTCCTCGGGGACGCCCTCAGGTGTCTTGCTCATCACTGTCTCCTCTGTATGTGTATCGAACTCATCTGTTTTATTCATCGGGACTGGCGTCCCGACAGTTTCTGGAATGGCTTTTTGAGTGGCCTCTGGGGTCGGACTTGGGGCCATGGCTGCATCTGGACGCTCAGCGGGCGCGTTGGCCACCACATAAGTGGCAAAGTTTTCAAAAAATTCTGCGGCGAGTTTTTTGGCGGTGCTGTCAATCAAACGGGCACCAATCTGCGCGAGTTTACCGCCAACACTAGCATCGACGGCATATTTCAAAAGTGTCGCTTGACCGCCATCGGCCTCGTCGAGTTGGACTTCTGCACCGCCTTTTGCAAAGCCAGCGGCACCGCCTTTGCCTTCGCCGCTGATGCGGTAGGAAATTGGTGGATTAAGATCACTTAACCGCACAACACCTTGGAATTTGGCTTTTACCGGACCAACCTTGGCGGTTACGGTTGCGGTCAGCTCGTTATCATCATTACGCTCGATGGAATCGCAGCCGGGAATTGACTGTTTGAGAGCCTCTGGATCGTTGAGAGCATCCCAGACCTGCTGACGGGTGGCTGTAATGGTATATTCGCCAGACATTTGCATTTCCGATGTTCTCCCCCGAACTGCCCTAAAGACGCCCTAACATTAGGTATCAGTTAGCATAATCATGGCTGTGGGAGAAGGGGATCCTCCGGGGCTATTCGACGCTGCG
>JBELLC010000017.1:11201-16451 GCA_042088965.1 Nisaea sp.
TTTTGCGTGCTTGCGGTAGCGGTTGTTTTGAAATCTTGTATTGTGCCTGAGAACTGTCGCCGCGGGCATGCATCGTGGGTGAGAAATGAGGCGCTGGGTGCGTCGGAAGGGGCCAATATGCGCAATCAAGCGATGTCTGAAGCGGAGACCAGTGAGGGCCGCCTGGTCCTGAACGGAAATCGACAATGGCAAGCTGTGGGCAGTTTTGTTTTTGGCGGTAGTGGCGCCGGATTAATGCTGTTTTGCGCCGTGTCTGGTGCCGCAGGACAGCAAATTTTTTGGTTGCCTTTGGCGGCTGTCGTACTGACGGCACTGGCTTTGCTTTTCGTCATGCTGCACACAGGCCAAATCTTAGCGGGAACATTGTCAGGCCTCAATGAGGCGGACAGCCGGTGGGTCATTTGGGAGCCGCGCGCGGCAGTGCTCATGGTCCCCACTGGCGTTGCCGTCTGGTGGATGCCCATCGTTCCGACCTTTATTGCCGCTGGCCTTGTGGCTGCAGGTTATTTGCTGTGCCAAAGCAAAAGCTTGGAAGTGTTTAAAAACGTGCCAGCCTGGAAAAGCCGCGAAGTTGTGCCGCTGATGACCGGTACTGGAGCGGTCGAAGGGGTTGCTGGTTTTGTCGCCTTAACCTTGCTGGCAGGTTCTGCACAGGTCCCCGGCCTGCTGGCGTTATTGCTGTTGCTGGCGGTGCGGTGGATGAACTGGCGGCGATATTTAAAAATGCAGGCTGATAGCCTATCGCCAGCGTCTTTGAAGGTTTTACAGCGCGCCAACCCAGAAATTTTATGGGCTGGCCACATGTTGCCTGTTGCTGTGTTGGTATTATACGCGCTTTATCCCGCGGCGAGTGGCGCGTTGGCGATTATGGCGGCGGCCATCATCGCGATTATTGGCGGCTGGTATATGAAATTCATCATCATCGCACGCGCCAGTTTTACAGCGGCGGCTGATGAAACGAGCGCTGACGGCGATGGCACAACCGCCAACAAGCAGAACCTCGCCAGTGCTGATAATGATCAAAACTCCGCCTAATTGCTGAAAATCTATGCGCCGAAAACCTCATTGTCGGTTGGGCCATAGTTTTGCCACCGGCCATTGGTAAAAACCTCGCAAGGTTTATAACTGGTTTTATAGGCCATTTTGCGACTTTCGGCGATCCAATAGCCCAAGTAAACATAGGGTTTGCAGCCTGCTCTCGTGCGTTTGATCAAATCGAGAATCATGAATTTTCCCAAGCTGCGTTGGGCCTCGGATTGATCAAAAAAACTGTAAACAGCGGAAATACCATCCTGTTGCATGTCACTAAACATGACCCCCATCAGCTTGCCTGAGCCACGCTGACGGTACTCCAGCAAGCGGCTATTTATGGGCGAACGATTGATCATGTCGTCATAATCATTTCGCGTCATATGACTCATTTCGCCGCCGTCATGTCGGCTTTGCTGATAGCTTTGGAACAGGTCAAACTGTTCTTGATTGGTAACAGCAGGACGCAGCTCGCCGATGATGTCTTGGTTCCGTTTCAGGTTACGCATAAAGCCTTTGCTCCAGATGAAATCATCGACGCGCACCCGCACCGGGATGCAGGCGGCGCAGCTTGGGCAAGCAGGCTTATAAACGAGGGTCTGAGTCCGCCGAAATCCAATTTTTGCTAGCACGTCATGGGCCAGATCACCCCGCGGCCCCGAAATGTCGGCCACCAAACGTCGCTCTGTCCGGCCATCAATATAGGGGCAGGGCATGGGCAAGGTATGATGAAACATCAACGGACGGGCGAAACTCGCATGTTGCATGGGCACTTCTTTTCTTTACTTCCAGCGGGGCGTTCTAACACTCTATAATTTGTTTACCGATTCCACTTCATGCATAGCCTAACCAACGATTCTCGGCTTGTCAGCTGTCACGTTCAGCGGCGTTCGGTGGCACTAACTGGGTCACGTTATGGCCTGTTATTGAGGTCACATTATCTGCTATCACATGCGCATTCAGCGATGTTACAGGATGACGACGGCGCTGTTCTGGCGGCAGCGGTCGGTTAATCCCGGCCAAGCGCGGGTCGGGCAGAGAACGACGTTGTTGATCAACCACCGAAAAGCCGACACGTTGATAATTGCCAAGCGCCCGTGGGTGGTCCAAGTCGCAGGTGTTGACAGTCACGCGCTGCGGCTCATCTAACCAGCACATATCCACAGCAGCATTCAAAAAGTACCAGCCAAGCCCGCGGCCAATGAAGTCACCGATGAGGCCAAAGAAACTCAATTCATTGACCCCTGGTGCAACACTGCGGGTGATTTCGCAAAATCCTGCCGGTACACCGCCAACCTGCAAGAGATAAATTTCGCAATTGGGGGCAGTAATAATTGCCGCGAGTTCTTGATCGCTTTTGAGCCGCCGTTCAAACCACGTCCAGTCGCGGCCAACGGCGTCATAAAGGTAGCGAAAGAAGGCCACTGTCGGTGGATCCATTCGGGTGAGCGAGAGGCGCACGCCACCTGGCGGTTGAACTTGCGGGCGGGTGGGGCGATGTGCCATTTCCAAATACACCACATCAACCTCAACCGGAGCCCCAAAGGGGGCTTCTGTGTCGGGGGCTTTTTTGGCTCTCACAGAGACCGGCTCGACGTGATAGCCAAGCTTCTCATAAAAGCCAGCAGCGCCTGTGTTGCTGTCGCGCACCAGTAATTCAATCTTTGCCACGCCGCGCTGAAAGGCCCATTGCTCTGCGGCGGTGACAAGGTCGCGCGCGATGCCCTGACCTTGAAATTCAGGATGACAGGCCACGTAGTAAAGCCAAGCGCGATGACCATCATGTCCGACCATGACACTCGCGATGATGTCTGCGGGCTTTTTGAGATCATGTTGGCGGTGCAAGCTGTTGCGTTCGGCGACCAAAATTGCGCCATGACCGCTGTGCAGGCAAAACGCGATATCCGTTTCAGGGTCATTCCAAGGAACAACCAAATCAGCAGCTGACCATAAAGAGGATAGCGGCTGTTGATCGCTTGGCGCGGCCAGTCTGATGTTATATTGAACGTTGGTCATGTTGCCGTCTCAGCGGTTCCATCCACCGGGCCAATGATCGGCGTATCTGGCCGTCCCCCCCATTCGGTCCATGAGCCGTCGTAAATGGCCACATCTTCCTTGCCAATCAGATACAGACCCAGGGCGAGGACACAGGCCGTCACCCCCGAGCCGCAGCTGGTCACTGTTGGCTTATCAGTTGCCAATCCTGCTGCCGAGAATATGCCTTTGATGACGTCACCACTTTGAAAACAGCCTGTCTTTGGATCAATTAATTGCTCATAGGGCACATTGATGCTGCCAGGAATGTGGCCGCCGCGTAGGCCTTTCCGAGGTTCTGGAGCTTGGCCAAAAAAGCGACCGGCAGAACGGGCGTCAATTACTTGTTCGGCTAAACCGTCGATATTGGCAAGCACTTGATCACGGGAGCGCACGAACGCGGCTGCGAGTGTTGCCGAAAATTTGGCTTCCGCCTGTGGGGTAGCGGCTTGTCCGGCGTCCAGGGGGCGACCTTCAGCCTGCCATTTGGGCATGCCGCCATCAAGAACAGCCACGTTATTATGGCCAAAAGTTCGAAACATCCACCACGCACGCGGCGCACTCCGCGCATCATAAACATCGTAAGCGATGATCTTATGACGGCGATCGATGCCAAGCGCGCGAATTTTTGCCGCAAACGTCTCAGCACGTGGCAGCATATGCGGCAGTGTGCTTTCGGAGTCACAAATATCATCGATATCGAAGCGAAGGGCGCCGGGAATGTGCTGTGCTAAGAATTCCGCATTACCGTCACGGTTTGCCGTTGGCAGATGAAACGTGGCATCGATAATACGGACAGATGGGTCATCAAGATGGGCTGCCAGCCATTCAGTCGATACCAAAGCATCGGGGTTAACATAGGTCATATTTTCGCTCCATCGTTTGGGTCTCAGCCAAATTCAAGCCAACCAGGACGGCACAGGCAGGTTTTTTTCCCGCAAAAAAGCCGGGTTATATAATTTGGACTGATATCGGTGCCCCCAATCACATAAAATCGTGACAATTGTGTGCCCTGGTCCCAATTCTTCTGCCATTTTGATCGCCCCTGCAATATTGATTGCGGTTGAGCCCCCCATCGCCAAGCCTTCATGCTGCAACAGGTCAAAGACCAGGGGCAGGGCTTCTTCATCGGTGATTTGGAACTGCATATCCACAGGCGCATCGGCAAGGTTTTGGGTAATCCGCCCTTGGCCAATGCCCTCACTGATAGAACTGCCTTCAGCTTTGAGCGCGCCATTTTGAAAATAGTTATAAATGGCCGACCCCATCGGGTCAGCGAGGCCAATTTTGATACTGCGATTACGCTCTTTTAACGCCAACCCCGTTCCTGTGAGCGTGCCACCGGTCCCAACAGCGGCAATAAAGCCATCAACGCGGCCATCGGTCTGCTCCCAAATTTCGGGGCCAGTGGTGCGGAAATGGCCATCACGATTGGCCGTATTATCAAATTGATTGGCCCAAATAACGCCGTTTGGCTCATGGTTGGCCAATTCGGCAGCGAGCCGTTCTGACGTGCGGATATAATTTCCCGGGTCTTTAAACGGCAGAGCAGGGACCAAACGCAGGTCAACGCCGCACAAGCGCAACATATCTTTCTTTTCCTGGCTTTGGGTTTCCGGCATGACAATCACTGTACGATAGCCTCGGGAATTACCGACCAGCGCCAAGCCAATACCGGTATTGCCGGCGGTTCCTTCGACGATCACCCCGCCTGGTTTTAATGCGCCGCGTTTTTCAGCGTCGCGGATAATGGCCCAAGCGGCGCGATCCTTAACCGAGCCACCAGGATTTAAAAACTCGGCCTTACCCAAAATAGTGCAGCCAGTTTGCTCCGAGGCCGCTTTGAGCTTGATTAACGGCGTGTTGCCAATAGCGGCGACGAATCCATCATGAATCATTTTATTTCTCCGTTCCCCGATACCTCGGCAATACTCTGGTCGCTAATCTTAAAAGGCTGTTTCATAGGCGCGATCACTGTGTCTCAACCCGTAGTCTAGAGCTATTTGATATTTTTTAAAAACTTTGGTCCCATCAACCGATAAAAAACTTTATCACCTTTCAGCAATGGACCCATTTTTTCATAGAAGCGTTTGGCCTGGTCATTCCAAGGGTCCATTGTCCAGTCAATCTGCTCGATGTTGTCCCGGTCAGCAATTTCGAACAAACGACGCATTAATGCTTGTCCTG
>JBELLC010000017.1:16551-22861 GCA_042088965.1 Nisaea sp.
TCGATGTTGTCCCGGTCAGCAATTTCGAACAAACGACGCATTAATGCTTGTCCTGCCCCAGATGCCCGCGCCTTGCGTGTGACAAATATATCTTGAATAAACAATGATGTACGACAATTTGCTAACGCGAACATGCGACCGTAAACTAAAAAGCCGATCACCTTGCCTGTCGTGTTGACCGCCGCCAAGACGGCAATACCCGAATCTTCCGCAAAAGCGCCATGGGCAATGGCATGTGCCATGTAAGACCGCTGATAGGGGCTGGCAAGCCCATAAAAAGCCAGCAGTTCTTGGGCTAAAAGTGCCAAGTCGGGACCATCAGCAGGCACCGCTGAGCGGATTTCAATCGCTGTTTGGGCAGCCGTTTCCTGATCTATCTCAGTGGACATTTTTGACGTTTACCTGACCCCGTACTTAGGCGTTACGGCACTTACGATTTATGGCCGGTGCCCAAGCTTTCAACGATTGTTACGCTGTTGGTGTCTGGGTCAAAAACCTTTCGGGCGACTTTTGACAGATCCTTGCCCGTGACCCGAACGAAAGTCGATCCTGCCGGGTAATCAATGGAATGAATGTCACCGGGGTGATAAACACCCGCCATGCCGGGGTTTAACCGATAACTTTTGACCGCTTCCAGTTTATCGTCATCAGCGGCCGCAGGCTGCCAAACGGTCATATCGGTATACGCTGATACTTGCCCGTAAATGGCCCAGGAGTCGCCGTGGTCGTGGGGCGGGGATACCCGTGCATCTGGCATTTTATAGGTCAAAACCATGAACCCATAATCGGCATCCTCATAAATGGGATGCATGCCTGATGGCGAATCATCGCTCAGATATTTGGCGATAAAATTGGCATTTAACAGCAGTTTCTCGAGGTCCTTACAGATACGCTCACGGCCACTATCGCCCTGATCTTTGGCAAGGGTTGCGCGTCCGTCTGCACAAAAATCTTCTAAGCTATAGTCCATATCTTTGGGTCCTCATCTCGTCAGTCTCTATTCACAAACGCCGCGTCAAACAGCATCGCCGCCAGCAGATTTCCCGAGATTATCGGTATCTGGCGGCAGGGCTCAATGAAATTCACCCTGACCGCAAAAATACGGTACAGCCCAAGCCGCCATGACGGCAACACATAATGGTATTTATTGGTTTTTTGGATGCCTCAGGCGATGATGGCTCCCCGGGACGGATTCGAACCGCCGGCCAGGCGGTTAACAGCCGCCTGCTCTACCGCTGAGCTACCGGGGAACAGTGCCGTCAACGCGATCGATGGACGGCTATATAGCAAGGCTATTTTAAGCGCGCAATCGGTATTCTTAATCTGCGTGTGAAGATAATTTTTTTGTTAGCCGTTGCGTAGTTGCAATCTTCGCTTTAAGACAAGGACCGCTCATCACGAAAGGCCCGGTGGCAGAGTGGCTATGCAGAGGACTGCAAATCCTTGTACGTCGGTTCGATTCCGGCCCGGGCCTCCATTCTAAGGGCGATCATCCGTTGCATTGTTTTTTCAGTCTAAATCTGCGTATAACTCTGCGGTGGACTGATTTTTTTTGCATTTGGCCCTGGGCCAACGATGGACGCTGACATGACTGACTTCGCGCTTGCCCGCTTAAATATGGTAGAGAGCCAAATTCGCACCAATAAAGTAACATCGGTGCCGTTGATCGAAACCTTTAAAGACATTCCGCGAGAGCGGTTTGCGCCCGCCAACGGGCAGTCATTCGCCTATGTTGATGAAGATTTGCCGATTGGCAATGGCCGATATTTATTAGAGCCGATGGTATTGGCGAGGCTCTTGCAAGCGGCAGATTTGCGTGCCTCTGATAACGCGTTAGAGATTGGCTGCGCAACCGGCTATGGCGCGGCTATCCTCTCGCGCCAAGTTGCAGCTGTTGTCGGGATTGACAGTGACGCTGATTTAGTTGCCACCGGCAATCAACTATTGGCCGATTTGGGGATTGATAATGCGGCACTGATTGCCGGCGATATGGAAGCAGGCTACGTCCGGCAATCACCCTTTGACGTGATCGTGATCAATGGCGCGGTAGAGCAGGTATCAGAAGATTTATTGGCGCAAATCGGGCCACAGGGCAGGCTGGTCACGGTGGTTCGTAAGGTCGGGCAACCTTTCGGCGTCGCCACTTTATTTGAGCGCACCCCAAATGGTGTTGATCAACGTGTGCTATTTGATGCCAGTGTGCCACTGCTGCCTGGCTTCAGAGATCGACCTGGCTTTGTGTTTTAAGACTGGGTTTCGAAAAATAATGGGTCATAATGCGACAATACGATTAAAAGGAAAAAAAATGCGGAAAGCTTTAATCGATCAGGTGACTGGGCTGAAACTAGGGGCCGTCATTGGCCTGTCTGCGGCGTTACTATCTCCAATTGCGAGCGCGCAAAGTCTGCAAGAGGCTCTTTCGGCGGCCTATCAAACCAATCCTCGGATCGCGGCGGCGCGGGAGCGGCTGCGGCAAATTGATGAGGGCGTGCCACAGGCCAAGTCAGCATGGCGGCCGCAAATCACCGGCATTGGGACTTTCGGGGCAACAGATTCCTCGGTAACCAATAATAAAACCGATATTGAGACATCAGGCAGTAGCTTGCCGCTAACGGCGGCGCTCACAATCTCGCAAACACTGTTTGATTCCGGGCGCACTGAGTCCGCCATCAAAAGTGCAGAGATGCGGGTTGAGCTTGAGCGGGTTCAATTGTTTTCGGTAGAATCTTCTATCATGCTGGCCGCCATTTCGGCGTATTTGAATGTCGTCCGCAACGAATCAATTTTGACGTTGCGGATCAACAACGCGCAACGATTATCGAAGCAGTTGGAAGCGAGCCGAGATCGTTTCCGGGTTGGTGAAGTAACGAAGACAGATGTTGCTCAGGCTGAATCGCGTCTAGCGAGCGCCAATTCGCAGCGTGCTGTCGCTCAAGCCAACTTGGTCACCTCGCGTTTAGAATTTGAGCATGTGGTTGGTATTTTACCGCAAAAACTGGCGCAACCCGCAATGCTAACGGGCATGCCAGAAAGCCAAATCGAAGCTGTTGAACGTGGGATGCCGACGAATTTTCCGCTTATCCAAGCACGTTTTCAAGAGCAGCTAGCCCTTGAGGGGATTCGTTCTGCGCAAGCGAAATTACAACCAAGCGTCAATTTAATCGGCAGCGCTAACGGCAGTTTGAATACCGGTGGCGGCGACAATGAGGCACATTCGCTTACGCTTGAAGCTCAATTATCGGTGCCACTTTACCAGCGTGGGAGCGTTTTTTCAGAGATCCGGACTGCAAAAACAATTGCCAACCGGGCGCGGATTTTGGTCGAAGAGGCGCGTCGTACCGCAACCGACCGGATCGCTTCAGCTTATGAAGCGTGGAGTTCCTCTCTGACGCAGATCAGTTCTCTTGAGACGGCTGTGACGGCTGCAGAGGTTGCTTTGGATGGGGTAAATCAAGAAGCAACAGTGGGTGCGCGGACCGTTCTGGACACATTGGACGCTGAACAAGAACTCCTGACGGCGCAGGTGAACTTGGTCTCGGCCGAGCGTAATTCGCTGCTGAACGCCTTCCGCCTCTTAAATGAGATGGGCGAGTTGACTGCCGTTGGCTTGCAACTTCCTGTCGAGATTTATGACTATGACCTGCATTATCGATCTGTGCGCAATAAATATTGGGGTGAGTAAACCTCAACTTCCCTGGAAATGTTATGGGACATTTTCAATTGCCACATCTGCTAAAATGCAAAGGTATTTTTTTGGACTAGGAATTCTCACCGATCGCCAGATATAATGGCAATGGCGATGAGATTCTGTGAGCCGAAGGGTTAGGCAGCGGTTATGAGCGATACGAGTCATGAACCTTCAATGGAGGAAACGCTTGCCTCCATTCGGCAGATCATTGCATCAAAAGAAGAACCTGTTGAAGAAGCGGTTCTTGATTTAGCAAATATGGAACTCGCCGCTGACGAACAGCCTGCGGCCGCTGCTCCGCCAGTGCCACCGATTTTAGCAACAGCGCCGGCTCCGCCTGCGGGCTTGGTATCCGCAAATCAAGCAGATGAGGCGACGGCCGCGTTTTCGGCGCTCAATCAAAAGCTAAATGAAGGTTACCAAGAGTTGCCAGTGGGCGACGGTAGCCTGACGCTCGAACGGTTAACCCGAGAGCTGATGCGCCCGATGCTGCGGGAATGGTTGGATCAGCATTTGCCGATTTTGGTGGAACGTATGGTCCGCGAAGAGATTGAACGGTTGGTTCATCGCGCGCAACATCGTGATCCATGGTCTGAATAACCGTCCCGGGCGCCGTTAGACAAGACTTCAATGGTCATTTTCATCCCAGAACTGCGTTTTATTTGGCGTTGCCAGAGGCTTTCCCATGATTGATAAGACCTACGACCCCAAACAAACCGAGCCGTTATTATATGATGCCTGGGAGGGGGCTGGTGCCTTTGAAGCGGATGTGAATTCGAGCAAGCTGCCGTACACAATCATGATGCCGCCGCCAAATGTCACAGGCAGTCTGCACATGGGGCATGCACTTACCTTTACGATCCAAGATATCCTGATCCGCTACCAACGGATGCGTGGCCGAGATGCGCTATGGCAACCGGGAACAGATCATGCCGGTATTGCGACTCAGATGGTGGTTGAACGCCAATTGGCAGAGCAAGGAATTAATCGCCGCGATCTTGGCCGTGAAGGCTTTTTGGAAAAAGTTTGGCAGTGGAAAGCAGAATCAGGCGGGACCATTACCCGTCAATTGCGTGCTTTGGGGGCCAGTCCAGATTGGCGGCGTGAGCGGTTTACCATGGATGCGGGGCTCTCTGAAGCCGTTCGCAAGGTCTTTGTTGACCTTTATAATCAAGGGTTAATCTATCGCGACAAGCGACTGGTTAACTGGGACCCTAAGCTACAAACTGCCATCTCTGACCTTGAAGTTGAGCAACGGGAAGTTCAGGGCAAGCTATGGTATTTCAAATATCCGCTCGAAAACCGTCCTGGTGAATTTATCACGGTCGCAACCACCCGCCCTGAAACCATGTTGGGCGATAGCGGAATTGCGGTTAACCCCGAGGATGAACGCTATGCCGATTTGGTGGGCAGCCATGCCATCCTGCCGCTTGTCGGCCGACGATTGCCGATTGTTGCCGATCACTATTCAGACCCCGAAAAGGGCACTGGCGCGGTTAAAATGACGCCTGCCCATGACTTCAATGATTTTGAGGTGGGGCGGCGACATGATCTTGAGCTGATTAATATTTTTGATGGTACGGCCTGCTTAAATGAGGCTGTCCCCGTCGCCTATCGGGGCCTTGAGCGTTTTGAGGCGCGGTCTCGGATCATCGCCGATATGGCGGCGGAGGGGCTGCTGGAAAAGATTGAAGACACCCAGCATGTGGTCCCACATGGTGACCGGTCATCGGTGCCGATTGAACCGTGGCTGCTTGATCAGTGGTATGTTGACGCCAAAACCTTGGCAGGCCCTGCAATCGCTGCTGTCGAACAGGGTAAAACTGAATTTGTCCCAAAATCGTGGGAGAACACTTATTTTGAATGGATGCGTAATATCCAACCTTGGTGTATTTCGCGGCAATTGTGGTGGGGGCATCAAATTCCCGCATGGTTTGGACCAGATGGGACGATTTTTGTTGCCACCGACAAAGCGCAAGCGCATCTCGATGCGGCTGCTCATTTTGGTAAGGACGTTGAACTAACGCAAGATGAAGACGTTTTAGATACCTGGTTTTCATCTGGCCTCTGGCCATTTTCAACCCTTGGCTGGCCTGACGAGACAGCGGAGCTGGAGCGGTATTATCCAGGCGATGTTTTGGTCACAGGCTTTGACATTATCTTTTTCTGGGTCGCCCGGATGATGATGATGGGTATCCATTTCATGGGCGATGTGCCTTTCCGTAAGGTCTATATCCATGCGTTGGTGCGCGACGCCAAAGGTCAGAAAATGTCAAAGTCGAAAGGCAATGTGATTGACCCGCTTGACCTAATTGACCGATATGGCACCGACGCGCTGCGCTTTACTCTGACGGCCATGGCCGCCCAAGGGCGTGATATCAAGCTGGCGGAAAGCCGTGTTGAGGGCTATCGGAATTTTGCCACCAAGCTTTGGAATGCGGCCCGCTTTTGTGAGATGAATAATTGCGCTGTGGGCAATGATTTTGACCCGGCGTCGGTAAACTTAAATGTGAATCGCTGGATTATTGGTGAATTGTCGCGGACCATTGATCAGGTTTCTGGTGCGATTGACGCCTATCGCTTTAATGATGCCGCGAATGCATTGTATCAATTCATCTGGGG
>JBELLC010000017.1:22961-34084 GCA_042088965.1 Nisaea sp.
CTCATTTCCGAAATCCGCTCGATGCGGTCAGAGATGAATGTGCCGCCCGCGGCGCGGGTTGATTTGGTTTTACTGGCAGCCTCCGAGGTTACGGCACAGCGGCTTGCTGAGCATTTGCCTGTTATCCAAATGATGGCACGGATTAATGTTGCCAATTGTGCCAGCGGTGACGTGCCGCCAGGCTCCGTACAAAGCGTGATTGACGAGGCGACCATTGCCCTGCCGATCGCCGAGGTGATTGATATTGACCAAGAACAAGCCCGCTTGACCAAAGATATTGCAAAGCAGGCTGGCGAAATCATGAAGATCGAGAAAAAGCTTGGTAACCCTGGCTTTTTGGCAAAGGCGCCAGAAGCTGTTGTTACCGAAAATCAGGAGCGCTTGGCCGAAGAAACCCGCAAACGCGATCAATTGCAGGCAGCCTTAAAGCGGCTGTCAACGCTGTAATCTCCGGCTCAGGTCTGGGAACACCTATTGCATGCTGCCCAGGCAGGGCGCGTTTTCGCGCCGCGTGCCGCGTAATCCGCAAGGTTTTGTTCTTGGCCAATGGTTTCAAGGGCTCCTGGGCGCACGGATCTGACAATTGCCATCGCGGTTGCGGCAGGCTGACCCAGATCCACAAGCAGACGGGCGGCGATGAGGCCACTACGGCCAATGCCGCCATGGCAATGCAGCAATACCCGATTGCCGGCTTCCAGATGGCGATGCATTTCGGCGCTTAAGCTCGGCCAATCGGTTTCAAATTCAGAGCTGGGGACGCCGTAGTCGATGATGGGTGCGTGCCGCCAGTTCACTGACAGCCTGCGAACCGCCCGCATGGCATCGGCAAAGCCCTTGGCGGTAATCTCAGCATCAGGGATAAGGGTTAAAACCAGGTCTGGCCGCCATGCGGCAGCGGCGGCAATGCTGGCCTTGTCTTGGGGCAATGCCATCAAGGCAAGCTTACCTGGAACAGCCAGTGGCAGCGGGATTTCAACCACAATTACGGACATGACCTCGGCTCCCATCAGCTAAGCAGGTCGCGTATTGGCCCTCAGCTTAGGTGTGTTTTTGAATAAACCCGCTGATTTTTGGTAGGATAAATTGTCGCCATTTACGGCCATTAAAAATTCCATAATGGCCGACCTGCTGTTGCAGGTAATGCTCTTTATGGTCATCACTTAAGCCTGTGCACAGCGCATGCGCTGCATAGGTTTGACCGGGAGCGGAAATATCATCTAATTCGCCCTCAATGGTCAGGAGGGCGGTCCGCGTAATCGCGGCTGGATCAACTTTTTTGCCTTGCCAGGTCATGGTCCCGGTTGCAATGCAGCGGCGTTGGAAGACCCGATCAATGGTATCCAGATAAAACTGTGCGGGAATATCCATCACCGCCAAGTATTCGCCGTAAAAGCGCCGATGGGCCTCAGCTGAATCGCCGTCGCCTTCCACCAAGTGGCGGAACATGTCGATATGGGCGTTAATATGACGTCCCGCATTCATTGCCATAAAGGCGCTGATTTGTAAAAAACCAGGATAGACTTGCCTGCCAGCGCCTGGATAAAACACAGGAACGCGGCTGATACAATGATTTTTAAACCAAGAAAATGAGCGTTTATCGGCAAGCTCTGTAACCACAGTCTGCGCTGCGGCCGGATCCACAGGACCGCCCATTAAGGTCATAGATTTAGGGGCTTGCTCGGGGCTTTCAGCCGCCATGACAGCTATTGTGGATAAGATAATTGGCGCAGGTTGGCACACAGCGATAACATGGATATCAGGGCCTAAATGGCGCATAAAGCGCAGCATCAAGGCGATATAATCATCCAAACCGAATTCGCCATGTTGCAAGGGCGTCATCGCCATATCCGTCCAGTCTGTGACGTAAACATCATGCTGGTCAATCAAGCCACGCACCGTCCCCCGCAAGAGCGTGGCAAAATGCCCGGACATGGGCGCAACCAGCAGGACCTTTGGGCTGACCTGAGATGTCTGGCGGTTGAAATGAATGAGATTGCCAAAGGGTGCGGCAACAACCGTATCAATTGTTAAAGGCACCCTTTCGCCGTCAATATCACAGTCGCTAATATCCCATTCGGGTTTACCGCGGCGTTTTAACGCATCTTCGATGAGCTCAGCACCGGCATCGAAGGACTTGCTGAACTGTGCAAACGCAGGGGGTGTGAACGGATGATTAAAAACGCCTTTAAGACCTTGAGCAGCAATACGGTATGGCTCAAACATCGCCCGCTGCGCTTCATAAATTGAATATAACAATATAACTAACCTTAAAGTGTAAATCGCTGTGAGTGTGCCCTTTTTTTTGCGTTGCCGCAAGATTTGTTTCGCAGTTGCAGCATTATTAAAAGGCGAGGGTTTTATCACCAAATAAAATCATTTATAGAAATTTTGCCATGGTCGCTGTAAGACATGGCAGCGTTTTTGCTGGTCGAGCGGGTCAGATTTGAAAAGGTTGCGATTGTGATAGGAAAACTTGCGGCGGGGGCGCATATGCCCGAAATTCGGTTGTCGACGGTGACAGGCAATGAGATTTCATTTGGCGGCTCTGCTGTTCGGCAGCGGTTGATTATTGTCTACCGTGGCCTGCATTGTCCGATCTGTAAAACCTACCTGAAGGCATGGCAGGAGATGGCGACTGATTTTGCAGCGCTGGGTGTGGATATTATTGCGGTGTCAGGCGATAGCCGAGAAAAGGCGGTTAAGTTTGTAAAGGAAGTTGGGCTGACGATACCTGTTGCATATGATTTGAGTGTGAAAGAAATGGACGCACTTGGGCTGTACGTGACCGACCCGCTTGCCCATGAAACCGACCGATTGTTTCCAGAGCCTGGACTGTTTTTGGTGAATACGTCAGGCGCTGTTCATATCTGTGAAATTGCCAATGCGCCGTTCGTACGCCCTGACCCGGCGCTTATACTGCGGGGCATCAAAGTAATCCAAGAGCGTGACTATCCCATTCGCGGCACCTATATCGGCTAGGCTCATTGGGGTGTGATCTTGTCCTTGGCAGCACAGAGTGCCCGCAGCAATGCTGTAAACGGCAGCTTTAGGCATTCTAGGCGGTTTTTAAAGTCACGGACCGGCGCAAATACTGACATCTTTGGCCATGACAGTGGAACATCATCATCTTCATCGGCAATGAATTGCGTCAGTTGCGCATTGGCGGTTTCGATTTCCTGCGCTGTTGCGCCAATCACTTCGCTTGCAATTAAGGCTGTGGCCGCTTGGCATAAGGCACAGCCCTGAACCTTGTGGCCAATGCCGGTGACATGGCCATCCGATAGGGTGACAGAAATTGTGATGCGGTCGCCACAAAGTGGATTGTCAACACGCATGGAAATATCCGCATTTTCCAGCGGTTTTGGTTTTTCACCTGCCGCCGCAAGGGCGAGAATTTCTTGTTGATAAAGCGCAAGAGACATAATTAAAGGCCACAATCAGTCAATGGGTGGTGCCGTTTGGTTTAATGCCAGCAACATTTCAGGCGTATCGACGTCAAGCATAACGCCATCGCTGTCGACTTCAACTTCAACCACCTTATCATCATGGGCACCGATCAGGTGGCGGGCGCCAACATCACCAGAGACGCGGCTCATTGGATCGAAAAATTCACGCCCCCACAGCACAGGGTTGCCGCGTTTACCGCGATAGGTTGGCACGCAAATGGCGCGATTTTCGATCGGGTCAAAGGCGGCAATGAGTTTACGAATATCCTCACGGCTTACCCGTGGCATATCTGCCAAACACACCAGAGCGCCATCAACATCATCATCAAGCGCCCCAAGCCCTGTGACCAAAGAGGTACTTAGACCTGCGGCAAAACGCGGGTTATGTGCGATTTTTACATCCAAACCAGCAAGTGCTGATGCGACGATTTCCGCTTCATGACCTGTGACAACAATCGGTTCATCGGGGACCACGCCCGCGAGGTTTTCTAAACTGCGGCGCACCATCGCGGTACCATCGACATCTGCAACCAGTTTATTGTCTTTGCCCATACGCCGCGATTGTCCCGCCGCAAGAACGATAATGGCGATCCGCGGGGCCCGTGCTCGAGGACGATCCGCGGCATTTGCCCGGGGCAGGGGGCGAATGGGGATTTCCTTTAAAAACCCACCAAGCCCCATGGACATGATTTCTGGCGCCCCTAAGGGCATGCCTGCAACCACGCGCTGTAGAACCCAATCGAAACCATTCAGTTTCGGCGACCGGGCGCAGCCTGGCAGGCCAATCGCCGGAACGCCTCCCAAACGGGCGAACAGCATGAGATTACCGGGATCAACGGGCATGCCGAAATGTTCCACTGTGCCGCCAGCGTGCTCAATCGCCGCGGGAACCGTGTCGCGCCGGTCAACAACTGCCGACGCGCCAGAAATTAAAACCATTTCAACGCCGTTTTTCAGCATCGCTTTAATCGCCCGGCTGAGCGTTGAAATGTCATGATTAACCACTTGGTCGTCAACCAGGGTGCAATCCAAGGCCGCCAAACGGGCGCTTGTCACTTCCGTGGTTTTTTCCAAAACATTGGCTTTAGTGCCCGGTAAACGGGTTTGGATCAAACCCACTTTAAGGTGTTGAAAAGCGACCACCGAAAACAAACGATCGCGGCCATGCTTGGCAACGCTGCGGGCAATTTCCAAAGCGTTACGCGGTATCGCGAAGGGGATGATCTTCAATGTTGCGATCATCTGACCTTTGCTGACCGGTGTATTTGGTGGCAGCGCGGCCAAGGTGATACTTTCATCAACTTTGTTAAAAGCATGCAAATGTGCCGCTGGATAACTTAACAGACCGTTTGCTTTGGCAAAGAAGTTGACTCGCCCGGTAAATGACCGGCTCACCTCAATCAAATCGCCAGTGATTTCAGCGGCCAGATTATCGGCAGCAGCGTCTTCGGCCACATCGCTGCCATCTAAGCGGGCGACGGTGACATGGGTAATGTCATTGTCTGCTAAAATCGCAATATCATCTTGGCTCAGCACATGACCCTTTTTAAACGCCTTATCCGGAAACCGCATGCCATGGGCCAGCATAGCCCCTGCCGTTTCTGCGATCGGGAGTGCGCCAAAAAACATTTACGATTTACCGGTTAACGTTGCGCTATTGCGACCATAGCGGACAGCTGTCATTTGCGCCATGATAGAGACCGCAATTTCAGCGGGTGACATGGCGCCGATATCGAGTCCCGCCGGGGCGTGCAATCGGGCCAAGTTCTCTGCCTCCATACCAGCCGCTGTTAAGCGCTCCACCCGCTTTGCATGGGTGCGCCGACTGCCCAGCGAGGTGATGTAGAAAGCAGGCGAGCGCAGGGCCACCATCAAGGCAGGATCATCAAGCTTTGGGTCATGGGTCAGAGTCACGATGGCGGTCTGGCTGTCGGGGGCTAATGCCTCCATCGCCTCATCGGGCCAATCATCGCTTAAGCTGACCCCGGGGAAGCGTGCCGCTGTCGCAAAGGCCCCTCGAGGATCAATAATATTGACCTGGTAATTGGCAATCGCGGCCATCGGCGCCAATGCTTGGGCGATGTGAACTGCGCCAATAATGATCAAGCGTGGCGGCGGGTTGTGGACTTGTACAAAAAGGTCACTCTCGGCCAGTCGGCGGCTTTTATCCTGCCTGAGCAGATCTAAAACATCGCTGTTTTGGTCGGGTGTCAAAGTAGGGGCATTGGAACTTGTGGCTAAGGTTTCATTGTCAGGGGTGAGAATGAGTTGCCCCCCTGTTTTAAGATCTGAAACAAGGGCCAAGGGCTGTTTATGCTGTCGCCCGGCTTGCAAAACATCGAAGATATGGGCGTCCATTAATGATCCCCTACCAAGGCTTCGACAAATACCTCGACCTTGCCGCCACAGGCTAATCCAACTTCCCATGCCTGCTCATCGCTGACGCCAAATTCCAACATACGGACTTGATGGTCATCCATGGCGGCGATGGCTTCGCGGATAACAGCACCTTCAATGCAGCCGCCAGAAACAGAGCCAACCATTGCGCCCGAACGATCAACGGCCAGCTGACTGCCGACCGGACGCGGCGAGCTGCCCCAGGTGTTGACCACGGTCGCAAGGGCAACGTCGCGGCCTTCACGGCGCCATTGGGCCACGGTATCCAGAACATCAGCTTTGGTACTTTCGAGATCAAAATTTTCAGTCATGATGCTGTTTTTACCTCTGTTTGTTGCAACTGTGACAGCCAAGGTGCCATGGCTTTTTTCGGCGACGGTGCAGGGCCTGATAAAGCATCCACCAATTGCTCTAAACTTTCCAGTGAGTGTATTGGGCGAAATTCATCCACATGCGGCAGTATCGCCCGTATCCCCTGAGACTTGGGCTCAAATCCATCATAGCGCAAGAGCGGGTTTAGCCAAATGAGCCGTTTGCATGAGCGGCGCAAACGATCCATCTGCGCCTGTAAATCAGAACCAACTTCCCGGTCGAGACCGTCTGTGATCAACAAGACCAGCGGTCCTTGAGTCAAAACGCGGCGGCTCCAAACCTGGTTGAATTGTTGTAAACAATGGCCAATTCGGGTGCCGCCCGACCAGTCATTAACGCTGTCGCCAACTTTACTGATCGCCTCATCAACATCCTTATAGCGCAAATACCGGGTGACATTGGACAAATGGGTTCCAAACAGAAATGTGTGGACGCGATCACGGTCACTGGTCAGGGCATGCATGAAATGCAGCAACATGCGCGAATAACGCGCCATCGAGCCTGAGATATCACAAATCACCACGATCGGTGGTTGCCGCCGGCGGGGTTCTTTGAAGCGCAGCATTTCAACACTGCCATTGGGACGGGCAGCCGCCCGCAAACTGGCCCGCATATCCGCGCGGTAGCCGGTTTTCGACGGTCGAAATCGGCGTGTTGTGACGGGTCGAATGGGCAGCTTCATGGAGCGAATCGCCGCTTTAGCATGGCTGACTTCGGCCAAGGACATTTTTTCGAAATCCATGGTCCGCAGGACATCTTTATCGGAATAAGTGAGGGCGGCATCAAATTGGAATTCTTCTTCGCCGTGGTCTTGATCGGCGGTGTCGTCAGCTTGTTTGTTGCCGCTCATGGCTTCCGCCAAACGACGGCTAAGATCTTCGCCCCTTTCTTGCTCAGGTGCCCGGAAGGTTGGCAATACCATTTGCATCATGCGCTCTAAAATGCGCGGATTACGCCAGAAAATATGAAAGGCCTGGTCAAAAAGGTCGCGTTGATCGCGGCGGTTGACGAAAACAGCGTGCAGGGTCCAATAAAAATCCGCACGATTGCCCAGGCCAACCGTGCGGATTGCCTCAACCGCATCAATGACTTTACCAGGACCGACAGGCAAGCCAGCGGCACGCAGAACACGGGCAAAATGCATGACATTTTCATACAATCGCCCGCCATCTTTGGGAATCGGCAGGTCAGGGGGCGACACGTCTGAAGCCTCTGTCATCACGATCAGGACGCAGGCGCGATTGATTTGCGCCCTGGTGCTGACATTTCGGCGCGTAATTGGGTCAGAATTTGATTGGCTTCTGAGCCTTGAATTTTGGCGATATCGTCTTGGAATTTCAGCAAAACCCCAAGGGTGTTATCAATGGCGTCTTGATCCAGCGCCAGATAGTCGAGCTGCACCAAGGCGTGGGCCCAGTCGATGGTTTCCGCCACGCCGGGCACTTTAAATAGGTCTTGAGTGCGCAAGGCTTGCACGAATTCAACAATTTCAGCACTCAGCGCCGCTGGTGCGGTTGGCGCTTTGCGGGTTAGGATATCGCGTTCCCGTTCGGCATCGGGATATCCGACCCAGTGATAAAAACAGCGCCGCTTGAGGGCGTCATGGACCTCGCGGGTCCGGTTTGAAGTAATAATGACCAGTGGCGGCTCACTGGCTTTGATGACGCCTATTTCCGGCACCGTGACTTGGAAGTCTGACAGGATTTCCAAAAGAAAAGCCTCAAAAGGCTCATCGGTTCTGTCCAATTCATCGATCAACAAGATTGGTGCCCCGGCAGGACCGTTCTCAAGCGCTTGCAACAAGGGCCGCTTGATCAAAAACTCCGGTGCAAAAATATCCTTGGCGATATCGTCATTGGCCGCAGTGCCTCGGGCTTCCGCCAGCCTGATTTCCATCATTTGACGAGGATAATTCCATTCATAGACAGCGCTGGCTGTATCCAGGCCTTCATAGCATTGCAGCCGGATCAAGGGGCGTCCTAGACCCGTTGCAAGAACTTTGGCAATTTCGGTTTTTCCAACCCCCGCTTCACCTTCTAAGAATAAAGGGCGGCCGAGGGAGAGAGACAAATAGAGGGCGGTCGCCAGCGCACGGTCGGCCACATAATCGCCAGTAGCAAGCATTGCTGCGGTTGCGTCTACCGATGTTGGCAAGGCTGTCATATCATCGCTCCTCAACTAGATTTAAATGCTGCTTTGCAGCGTCTGACGCCCTCAGCCGCTGCGCCTTTCGATCTGCAAATTTGGCAATTCTCTCGGCAGAAAACCCTGTTTGAGCCAAGGCCATCGCAGCGTCAAAAATTTCGACATAATCTTTAATCAATGCGCCTTCAAATTGAAACCGTGACATGCCATCGAACATAACGCGCTGGCCTTTCGCCTCGGGCAGGGTTGAGGTATAACTAAAGAGATAGCGCGCATAGCCTATTGAACCAGTCATGATCGGCTCTTGCATCTGCCATTTAAAATCTTTGGCCTTGCCCCAAAAATGTGTCTCCAGCATGTCGGCGATTGCAGCATGGCCTTGGAAACTGCCATAGAAGCCATCGTGATATACGCCATCAGCGGTAAAAAGTTGCGCCAATTGCGCGCCATTGCCGTTTTCCACAGCGCTCGTGAATTGCGTCAAAACACGGTCAAATTGCATTAAATCCCCTCCTGTCAGCGGCGGCCGTTGACGTCTGTCAAAGCAAATTAACGGCTGGCAAGCAACATGCTATCATAAAATAGTTGCTCATTTTTTGCTCAATGCGTAAACATTGCACATAGAATGAGCATTCAAATTCAACATATCGCCCTTGAAACGCCGGTTGTGTTAGCGCCGATGTCTGGCGTCACTGACCGACCCTTTCGCCAAATGGTCCGCCAATGGGGCGTTGGCTTGGTGGTGACAGAGATGATCGCCAGTTCGGCTGTGATCCATGCCCACCGCCAAGAAATGCGCAAGCTGTCGAATGATGATGCCAGTGAATTTCCATTAGCTGTGCAATTGGCGGGCTGGGACCCGGCAATGATGGCTGAGGCTGCGCGCCTGTGCAAAGACCGCGGCGCGGCGATCATTGATATTAATATGGGGTGTCCGGCGAAAAAGGTTGTCAACAGGCTGTCAGGATCTGCGTTAATGCGTGATGAAGCCGAAGCGGCCCGCATTATTGAGGCGGTGGTTGCAGGCGCCGGCGATGTGCCTGTGACATTAAAAATGCGCACTGGCTGGGACGATCAGAGTTTAAATGCCCCCCGTATCGCCAAAGCAGCCGAAGACCTCGGTGTTGCCATGATCACCGTGCATGGCCGTCACCGGGCACAGAAGTTTTCAGGACAGGCGGATTGGGGTTTTATCCGCAAGGTGAAACAGGCCGTCTCGGTGCCGGTGGTTGCCAATGGCGACATTGAAACATTAGATGATGTCACCGTATGCTTAGAACAGTCACAAGCTGATGGTGTCATGATTGGACGCGGAGCCTATGGGCGACCGTGGTTTCCAGCCCAGGTTGGGGCCTTTCTGGCAACAGGTGAACGGCGTGCCGACCCCGATTTGGCAACCCGACGCATGACCATGGACAGTCATATCCGGGAGATGTTGCACCATTATGGCCGGGCCCATGGTTTGCGGTTGGCGCGCAAACACATTGGTTGGTATGCGCGCGGTATTCCCAATGCTGCCGCCTTTCGAGAGGTTATTAACAATACCATGGACGAAAACATTGTTTTTGGTGCTTTAGAGCGTTTTTTGGGCCCAGATGCACAAAGTGAGGCGGCATGAATAATTTAAAATCGTTCTTTCCAGGGTCTACCCAAGGAGCCGCCACTGTCATTAATGCCATCGCCGTGCCTGTGTTCATGGTCGACGAAAATGATAAGCTGGTGTTTGTGAACTTTGCGGCTGAAGTTTTCTTTGGCGGCGGTGCCTCGCTGCTAGAGGGCCAACAATTGTTTAACTTCTTGCCCGCAGATTGCCCGCTTGCGGCAATGATTGCAGCGGCGCGTGAGCAACAGTTAAGTTTGTCCGATTATCAATTGTCGCTGGATTCCCCGCGTCTGGGGCAACGGGTTATCAATGTTCAAGTGGCGCCGGTGAGCGATCATCCCGGGCATGTTGCTGTGTCCCTTCAAGAGCAATCGGTCGCCACCACGTTGCAAGCACAGATGAGCTCGCGCGGTGCTGCACGCTCTGTGACTGCGATGGGGGCGATGCTGGCCCACGAGGTGAAAAACCCCTTATCCGGCATTCGCGGCGCCGCCCAATTACTCGAGCAGGGCGCGAATAAAGATGATTGCGAGCTAACGCAGCTTATTTGTGATGAGGCGGATCGGATTGTAAAGCTGGTCGAACGTATGGAAGCCTTTGGCGATGATCGGCCCATCAACAAAACGGCCGTCAATATTCATGAGGTCCTCGAGCATTGCCGCCGCTTGGCACAGTCAGGATTTGGACGCCATGTGCAGTTTTTTGAAGATTATGACCCATCTCTGCCGCCGGTCTTGGGCAACCGGGATCTATTGGTGCAAATGTTTTTAAACGTCATCAAAAATGCCTGTGAGGCTGCGGGTCATGATACTGCCGTGATTGAATTGCGAACGTCTTATCGTCATGGCATGCGCGTTGCTGTTGCTGGCTTAAAGGAGCGCTTACATCTGCCCCTAACAGTTGAGGTGAGAGATAACGGCAACGGTATCCCTGAAGAATTACAGGCCCATTTGTTTGACGCCTTCGTGACCACAAAACTGAATGGTTCGGGGCTTGGCTTGGCATTTGTTGCAAAGGCTGTTTCGGATCATGGTGGGGTGGTGCAAGTTGACAGTGGTGCCCAGGGAACCGGCTTGCGGTTTTCCCTGCCGATTGCCCCGGCCATTGACACGCAGCTCAGGCGGCCGGATGAGATGCCGTCAGGAGATCGGAAGAGCGTC
>JBELLC010000149.1:0-2441 GCA_042088965.1 Nisaea sp.
TAATCGGCCTGTGCCCTTTTGACAACGCCATCGCCGGGGAAAAATCGGAAAATAAAAGGGTTATCTAATTCGGTAAGCTTGGCCGTGCCAGAGACGGTTAATAAGGGCACGCCTGCACGTTCTGCGATGGGCATCATCGCCAACATTTGTGTGCCGAACATTGAGGCCGCAACAGCAATGGGCGTATCGCCTGAAAGCGCCCGCGAGAGGGCATTTACCGCCACCTCTGGTGATGTGGCGGTATCTGCGACTTGGGCTCTGATGGTGAGACCCACTGGGGCTTCAGAGAGGGCGAGAACAGCGCCATTTCGCTGCGCGGTGCCTTCGAGGGATAGGAACCCCGTGATCGGCACCAAAATGGGGATATCATAGGTTTTTGATGATAGCGGCATGGCGGCAAAAACCATCACGGTAAAGGCGACGGCAGATGACCAAAAAGAAAGCTTCATTGTGAGCGGCCTTTCTCATATACGGGCTGTGTGACGGTCGGGATGGTACAAAGAACCAGTACTGTCACCGCTGGAATGCCATGACAATATGTGACAACTCCCTCCGCCGGTATAACCCGGATCAGGTCCGATGGGTGCGCTCTCAGCCCTGGACGGGCGCCCCAGCGTCACAGGCTGAAATAATGTCCATGCGGCCGCCTGTTGTCAATGGTGCAACAGGTCCTGCCTGGGCTATGTTGAGGGATGATTCGTGAATGGCTGGCATATCTTACAACCCCGGTTGATCGGCAGGTTCGGCGCATGGGCTTCTTAACGGAGTGTGTGGCAATAGAAGCTCGCTACCGGCGTCACGCGGCCGCTTGGTCAGGTCATCAGCGGCGCACGAAACAGGCGATCACAGCCGCGATTGCTGACTGTGATCAAAAGCGCCGCGTGGTTGTATTTGGCGCTGCTTTGGTGCTTGATTTACCGTTGGCGGCGCTCGCGGAAGCATTTCAAGACGTGATCTTAGTTGATGTCTTGTTTATGCGTGCCAGCCGTCAGCAAGCGGCGGCATTCGATAATGTTAGCTTGTTGGTCCATGACCTCACTCAATCGCTTGCCAAAATCGAGGCTGGCATCCCAGAGGTCGCTGCGCCTGACCGCTTTTTGGACGATGCTAGTATTGATTTGGTTCTCTCTGTTAACGTCCTGTCACAATTGGCGATTATCCCAAATGTCTATCTAAACCGCCACTTTGGCGCTGATGAGCGTCGTGATGTGGCGGTTGGACAGGCGCTGGTGCAACGGCATTTGGATTATTTGCAGCAGTTCACCTGTGAGGTACTTTTAGTTACGGATGTTGAGCGTATTATCGAGGACCGGGCTGGTTTTACGGTGGCGCGCATGTCGGCGGTTTTTGATGTGTCCTTGCCGTCCGCAGACGATGAGTGGGATTGGTCGATTGCCCCCTATGGCGAGATAGACCATCTACATCAGGTGCGCCATCGCATCCGGGCTTGCCGCTGGGGGCCTGACTGCGGTAAGTCGATAGCTGGTTTTCCATCCACGGATCTTCATGACATGCCCCTTATTGTCGAAGGCGTTGCCAGAAACGTCGCTGAGACGACCAAATTAGCGCATGATCTCGCGGCCTGTTTAACGGCTGGCGATGTGGTCGCGTTAGAGGGTGATTTGGGGGCAGGCAAGTCAACATTTGCGCGCGCGCTGATCCAGTCGTTGGGCCTGCACGGCACCGATGTCCCCAGTCCGACCTTCACCTTGGTGCAAACCTATTCAGGCCAGCAAGATGGCCTTGCGGGCGACGCAGCCACGCCGATTGAGATTGCACATTTTGACTGCTTTCGCCTTGACGATGGCTTTGAGGCTGAAGAATTGGGCCTGGAAGACTTGATGTCGGATCACCTTTGTTTGATTGAGTGGCCGCAACGTGTGGCCGCTTATTTGCCCGCAAACTGCCTGTACCTGTCGTTTTCCGTGCTGGCCTTGGATCAACGTAGAATTTCGATGTCGGGTGATGCCGATTGGGCGGATCGTTTGGCGTTAATCACCATTGGTGGAGGCGCAGATGAGCAATGATGTAAACCGGCGCAATGCCCTGATTAATCAATTCTTGCGGGCCACAGGGTGGCCACCAGAAGGCCGGACCGCCTTGGCTGAAGACTGTTCATTTCGCCGGTATGAACGGCTGCAAGGGTCTCTGGGTGCGGCGGTTTTGATGGATGCCCCACCTGGCTTGGAAGATGTTCGGCCGTTTATGGCGGTGGCGGAAAAATTGCTGACGGCGGGCTATAGCGCGCCAAAAATTATCGCAAGTGATGTTGAAAATGGTCTCTTGTTGCTGGAAGATTTAGGTGATGCGACCTACACAAAGGCGCTCGCAGATGGCGGCAGTGAAACCGAATTATACACCTTAGCCATGGACCTTCTCGGCGATCTGCACAGTCGTCCCAAGGCGGAACTCGTCGCTGGCCTGCCGCTTTATGATGATGC
>JBELLC010000149.1:2541-5839 GCA_042088965.1 Nisaea sp.
TTTGGGCCGGTAACGTATGACATTGTTTCCTTGCTGCAAGATTCCCGCCGGGATGTTGATCAAGGCATGGCTGAACAACTCATGGCCCGATATTTGGCGCGCTTTCCAGGGATTTCAGCAGCCCAATTTGATAGCATTTATAGAATTCTCGGCGCACAACGGGCATTAAAGGTCATGGGTATTTTTACCCGTCAATCACGACAGCTAGGGAACCATCATTTATTGGCTCATATTCCGCGGATTTGGCGCTATTTAGAGTTTGATCTTAGGACCCCACAACTCGCGGCGGTGCGCGCATGGCTCAATGAATATCTACCCACCGAAAGCCGTATTCAGCCGGAGATATTATCATGAACGCCCCTTTAGAATTAACAGGACCATCGGCGGCGATGCTGTTGGCGGCAGGCGAAGGTCGCAGAATGTTGCCGCTAACCCAAGATTGTCCAAAGCCACTTCTACAGGTCGCTGATCGGACGATTCTTGATCACAGCCTTGATCGTTTGCAAGAGGTTGGCGTTGAAAAAGTGGTGGTGAACACCTGTTACCTTGGCCATCAAATTGTCACTCATTTGGCTGACCGGCAAGGTCCCAACATTGAGACCACTGCTGAGATTGATGCGCTGGAAACTGGCGGCGGTGTGCGCAGCGCGCTGCCAAAGCTTGGGGCGAAGGCATTTTATGTGATCAATGGTGATAGCCTGTGGGTGGATGGGGTTAAAAACACTTTAGCGCGGGTTGCTGCGGCCTGGAATGATGACACCATGGACGCCTTATTGCTGATGCAACCCTTGGCACGGGTTTTTGGCTCGGTTCAGCGTGGTGATTTTTTAATGGCCCCAGATGGCAGACTTACCCGTCGATCAGAGCGCCAGGTGGCAGGGTTTTGTTATATGGGGGTCTCTATTCTGCATCCAAGATTGTTTGCCGATAGCCCAGAAGGGGCGTTTTCGTTGAACAACCTTTATGATCGTGCCGAAGCGGCGGGGCGATTATATGGCATTGCCCATGATGGCTTGTGGTATCATATCAGCCGACCGCAAGACTTGGCGCATGCTAACCAGATGTTTGCCCGTGGTCATGAACCGGATACGCCTTATTTTTAACAGCGGTCGGGATGATGTTTATGCCCCCTGACGGCGCGCCAAAACTGTTCACAATACCCTCTGGCTTTGCTTTTGTTGATGCCTTGGCGGCAGGTTTATGGGCGGATGCCGGACACGACCCCTTGGCATTATCCCGGGCAACGGTTCTGCTGCCGACTCGGCGTGCAGGCCGGGCCTTGCGTGAGGCCTTTTTGCGCCTTGGCGATGGCATGGCGATGGTTTTGCCGACCATTAGAGCGCTGGGGGATAGTGATGAAGATGATGTTAGTCTAACCAGCTTGGCTGTCGGCGCAGAACTGCCGCCGCCGATTGGGCCCCTACAGCGGCAATTTCGCTTGGCGCAACTTATTGTCAAAATGGGCCGCCCGGGCCATCAACAAGCTGATGGTCCGATGGGGTTTGACCAAGCTTTACGGTTGGCTGAGGCGCTGGCGGATTTGCTGGATCAAATTCATACCGAAGGTTTGGGCTTTGGAAACTTTAATGGTTTGGTGCCTGATGACTTGGCCGACCATTGGCAAATTACCCTGCAATTTCTGCAAATCGTCACCCATTATTGGCCGGATATTCTGGCGGAGACAGGCACAGTTGATGCCGCTGCCTGGCGCAATGCGATGATGGCCCGGCAGGCCGATGCGTGGTTGCAAACGCCGCCGCGCGACCCGGTCATTATTGCAGGGTCAACCGGTTCGGTGCCTGCAACAGTCCGGTTAATGGCAGCCGCTTTATCCCTGCCTGCGGGGAGGGTGGTTTTGCCGGGTTTGGATGTGGATATGGACGATCATGTCTGGTCAGCCATTGCCGCCGACCCAAGCCATCCGTTCCATGGCATGGCCCGCTTGCTTGACCAGTTATCCCTTGATCGCGCGGCGGTAAGGATGTGGCCACATTTAGGGCTGGTTCCAACACCGAGCGCTGAACGCTTAGCGCGCATTGACTTGCTTACCGAGGCTTTGCGCCCTGCGGCTGTAACGGAAGGCTGGCGACGGCTTGCCGAAAATAAACCGCATATAAATGATCGGGTGATGGACCATTTAAGGCGTGTTGATTGCCCGGATGAGCGAAACGAGGCTTTGGTTGTCGCCATGCATTTGCGCGAAGCCTTGGAAACACCGCACCGCCGCGCGGCATTAATCACGGCTGACCGCAAATTGGCGCGGCGGGTTAAGGCGGAATTACAGCGCTGGAATATTGATATTGATGATTCCGCTGGGGAGCCTTTAAGCGCTAGTCGCCCTGGGTCATTTTTACGGCTGGTTGCAGAGATGGTGGCCTCTGATTTGGCGCCGGTGGACTTACTGGCTGCATTAAAGCATCCGCTGGCGGCGGGGGGCTATCCGCCAGCACGTTTTCGCCAGCATGTTCGCCAAATGGAGCGCCAAATCTTGCGCGGCCCCCGACCTGCTGGCGGTGTTGAGGGGCTTCTTGCGGGGGCCGGAGATGACGGTGCAGTTTATCCTGGGGCAATTGATCCTGTCCTGGCTGTATTAGCGGCACCTCTTGGCGCGTTTCAGGCGGTCCTGGCAGATCCATCTGCGCATATGCGTGAGGCGGTGAATGCCCATGTTGCTTTGGCGGAGGCTTTGGCGGCCAGTGATGATCAAACCGGGGCAGAACGGCTGTGGCGCGGTGATGCAGGTGAGGCAAGCGCACATTTGGTTGCTGAATTACTTGATCTATCCGCAAGCCTGGATGGCCTTCCAGCGGCTCAATATGTCGATATCTTCTCGCAGTTAATGGCAAGCCGTGCGGTTCGGCCAGGTTTTGATCGCCATCCACGTTTGGCGATCCTTGGGCCACTTGAGGCCCGCCTGCAAACCTATGATGTTGTCATTATTGGTGGCTTGAACGAAGGCAGTATGCCGCCAGATATTGGCGGTGACCCGTGGATGAGCAGACCCATGCGGCGGGCCTTTGGGTTGCCGCCACCCGAACGCCGTATCGGCCTGTCTGCCCATGATTTTTTAAATGCTGCTGCTGCATCTGAGGTGATTTTGACAAGAGCCACGCGGGTTGACGGCGCGCCGTGTGAACCCTCCCGTTGGCTCTTGCGGCTCGATGCGGTCGTCACCGCCTTGCAATTGCCATCGCCAAAACAGGCAAGCGATATCTGGATTTCTTGGGCTCAAGGCTTAGATCGACCAGACACTGAGGTGCGGCTGCCACCACCCGCGCCAAAGCCGCCATTGGAGGCC
>JBELLC010000150.1:0-5833 GCA_042088965.1 Nisaea sp.
ATTGTGACCGGTGGTTTTTCGCCCATGGAAGAAGGCGAATTTGGCGACGGTGACAGTCTTTTTAACAGCCCCGAACATGCCGAGACTCATTCAGTGCTGCCAACCGCCGTTCATGCTGTCGGCGGGCGTATTTTTTTGCAATTACTGCATGCTGGACGCTACTCAAAGCGGTCGGATGCGGTTGCCCCGTCGGCCATACGGGCGCCCATTAATCGTAACCAGCCCAGGGCCCTTGAAGCCGCCGAGATGCCAGCGGTTATTGAGGCGTTTGGGAACAGTGCTGTGCTGGCCAAGCAAGCAGGCTATGACGGCGTGGAGATTATGGGCTCGGAAGGCTATTTGCTGACTCAATTCCTATCACCCAGGACCAATCACCGCGACGACGCGTGGGGCGGCAGCTTTGCTAACCGTGCCCGCTTGGCGGTGGAAATTGTCCGCCATGTGCGCGAACGGGTGGCGGCGGGGCTGGCAATTGCTTTTCGGATGTCGATGTTGGATTTGGTTGACGGGGGGCTTAGCGCTGATGAATTGATTGAATTAGCACAAATGCTTGAAGCGGCAGGGGCCGACAGTCTGACAACAGGCATTGGCTGGCATGAGGCCCGTGTGCCGACGATTGCCCAGGCAGTCCCGCGGGCAGCTTTTGTTTCCGCCTCTGAGCGTATTAAAGCTGCCGTATCGATACCTGTCGCGGCTTCTAATCGGATCAATACACCCGATGTTGCAGAGGCCATACTTGCCGACGGTAAAGCGGATTTTATTTCTATGGCGCGTCCGTTCCTGGCAGATGAGGCTTTTGCAAACAAAGCGCGCGATGGCAAGCCCGAAGAAATCAACATTTGTATTGCCTGTAACCAAGCATGTCTGGACCATATCTTTAGCGGCTCATTTGCCAGTTGTCTGGTGAATCCGCGCGCTGGACGCGAAGCTGAATTTGCGGCTCACATCACGGCAAATGCCAAAAAAGTGGCTGTTGCAGGTGGCGGTGTCGGTGGCTTGGCTGCTGCTGAAATGGCCGCACGGATGGGCCATAAAGTGGTCCTTTTTGAAGCCAGTGATCGGTTGGGGGGACAATTCAACTTAGCCCAACAGGTGCCAGGAAAATCTGAATTTGCCGACTCAATTGCGTATTTCAAAAATGCGCTTGACCGCCAAGGGGCTGAAATACGCCTACACTCCCGCGTCACACCTGATGATCTGGGGACATTTGATCATGTCATTGTGGCCACCGGCGTGACCGCCCGGCAGCCTGTAATTGATGGTATCGATCATCCCAAAGTTGCCAGTTATGCCGAAATTTTAAAAGGCACTCGGGTGGCGGGTGAAAAAGTGGTGATTATCGGCGGTGGCGGAATCGGCTTTGATGTCGCGACATTTTTAACGGATGGTGATAGCGATCATCACCAAGACCCGACAGCCTTTGCAGCTTATTGGGGCATTGATATGGGGGTTAAAACGGATGGTGGGCTTCAGCCGTCAGGCCTGCCAACGGTGCAGCTCCAGCGTCAAATAACGATGTTACAGCGCCGACAAGACCGGTTTGGGCGGACCTTGGGCCTCACAACTGGCTGGGTCCATAAGGCCATCTTGCACCGCAATAATGTTCAACAAATTGCCGGAGTTGATTACCATCATATTGATGATGGCGGCTTGCATATCAGCGTTGATGGCCAGCCACGGCTGATTGCCGCCGATACTATTATTGTTTGCGCGGGGCAGGAATCTGAGGATCAATTGAGCCCGGCGCTTGGGGCGGCAGGGCAGGCCTATTCGGTCATCGGTGGCGCTCGTTTCGCAGGCGAACTTGACGCCAAACGGGCGATCGAAGAGGGTACGCGCGCCGCCATGGCAGTCTAATTACGCGGCACCATTCGGGGGGTGTTGCAGACGATGGTGGCGGAAGGCCTGATCTACATGTGGGTTTGCCCAAACATCGCGGATCAAGGCTGATATGTGTGGCTGTCGCTGGCATAACTGGCGCAGGTTTGGATGCCAGGAAAGCAACATTGCGGCATAGATATCGACCGCACTGAGCTGTTCATTGAGGATAAATCGATGCTGACTCAGAGGCTGGCAAACCAATATATCGCTGAGCTTGTCTAATGTCTGGGTGGCTTTGTCGGCAAGGGATTTGCAGGCGGCATCACCGTCGACGAAAGCGCTGGGGTGGTAGGTTAATAATATCTGCGGGTATACTTCGCTGGCGAGGAAAAATAACCACCGGAGCGCCTGTGCCCGTAACGGTGAGTCCATTGCTGGCATGAGGGCTTTGTCTGGAACAAGATCACTTAAATACAGTATCATGGCACCACTTTCGGTCAGTAAGGTGCCATCCGGTAATCCTAAGGCAGGAATTTTTCCGGCTGGATTTAGCGTTAAATATGCGGCTGTTTTATGTTCTGAGTTACCAAAATTTACCTGTGCCAGGTGATGGGGGAAATTGCCCCATGAAAGGACAGCTTGCACTGCTGCGCTGCCCATTTCTGGGCCCCAATAGAGTGTGTAAAGACGTCCCATCATAAACTGCTAACAGGCTTATTTTATCTCAGCCAGTTTTTTCTCAAGGCCGCGGATCAATGTCGATACACTGCCGCCGTGTTGTTGTATGAAGGCAGCATATTCAGCGCGTTGTGTAATGCTTAACGACACGCCTTCAATCATAATGTCCAAGATTCTCATCGGTGTTTTGTTGGCGACAACCCGCCAATCTACATGAAACGTGGGACTATTGCCGTTCGGATCAAAGATCTCGGTCTTAACGATGATATAACGTTCATCGATCTGTTTAGCGCCGATAAATCGGTAGGCTTGTCCGCCGTATTCATCGAAGCGGACAACAAAATTTTGCGCGGTAATTTTCCTGAAGACATCTAAGTAGCGTTGCTTATCCATCGAAGATGTGCGGCGCCAATAGCGGCCAAGGACAAATCGCCCAATCGTGGGGATATCAAAATACCTGTCGAGAAGCGTTTTGAATTGCCGATTTTTTTCCTCGTCGCTGAGGTTGTTGCGGGTTACCAGTGTCAAAACGTCGTCGCTGAATCCTGCTACCAACTTGGCAGCCTGATGGGTTTTACCGTCAGCATTTGCTGGTGCGATGGGAATCATTAAAGACACGCACAAGATCGCCAGGAAGAGATATTTAACCGACAGCAGTTGACATGCGTGTCTCATCATTGGGAGACCCTAATTCGTCACAAGCGGCTGGCCAGACTGGGCCGGTTTGATACCGTCCTCCGTCGGCTCAAAACTGTTAAATAGGGTGTCGTTCGGTTGATTGGAGGTTTCTGACGGCAGTGTGCCATTCAGAATTTGA
This sequence comes from Nisaea sp., assembly GCA_042088965.1. GTDB lineage: Bacteria > Pseudomonadota > Alphaproteobacteria > Thalassobaculales > Thalassobaculaceae > TMED26. The sequence continues at coordinate 3,317 of JBELLC010000150.1, forward strand.
GACACCCTGCGTTGATTGTAAATTGTCCGCGCTGATGCGTAATAATCAAGGGTCTCACGCTTCAAGTTATCGATTTCTTTCAGACTTCTACTGCGGAAATCCACAATAGATAGCGCACGCCGTGACAGCCCAATGGTTTGGGCGGGTGTTTGGGCGTCAAAAACCGTGACGGGGGTCGATAATGGATCAAGTATGTTGTCAACAACAATGCCAATCAAATCACGCAGATTGGACGGGCCCAAAAACGGCAAAACCAAGTATGGACCGGTGCTAACATTATGCACCGCCAGCGTCTGTCCAAAGTCTTCTGAGCGATAGGCAATGCTTTGGTCGCCCGCAACATCCGCCAGTCCGAATGTCGTGGCGTTTAAAAAGAACCGCTCAGATGTCGAAGCTGCGGCGTCTAAATCGCCCTGAAGAACATCATTTGCCAAGATGATCGGGCTGCGCAACCAGCGCAGAAAATTCCGCACACTGTCCTTAATCGGGTCCGACAAACCGTCATCATATATGACCGCAATCGGCCGCAGAATCGCAACGTCAACAGCGTCGTTGAAGGCAAAGATAATGCGGTTCACAGGCTCAATCGGATCATAGACCTCAGCGGCTGTCCCCGCTGTTTGCTGTTGTGACACTGTTGAGCAGCCGGTCATGACGACAACCACAAGCATTATCAGCATATTGCGGCACAGCAACATCAAACCGTTATCCAGTTTATGGCAAAGAAAGATTCTCATTAGTTGCGAAAATATACCACAATATAGAGATGACAAGCGTTTAGATCAGGGCATGAAAATTTCTGGGGGAAAGTAGCATAAAAATATTATTTCCGACGATATTTCTTTCGACGCTTCTGACCCAATTTTTCCAGCTTTGTGCTAATCATCCGTAACGCGAGAGGGAGTAAATAAATCGGAAATTGTAGCGCCGCGAAGAACAAGAAAAATTCTGGCGGCCAGGCATTACTGGCACCTAAGGTGATGGCAAAATTCCGGTTGCCGCTGATGAATCCGATGCCGCCACCAACGCGCCATCCCGTCCACCAAAATAATAGCGTTCCAATAATGATCATCCCAATCGCGGCAGCAAAGACAATCGCTAACAGGCTGATGGCGAAGCGGGGCGCCTCTATCAGGGCGGCTGCAGCGCCGTCCATCACACCGACCCCGAACAGGAACAAAATGATTACAATGATACCGTCAATCCGCATGCTGTGCGCTTGTATGCGCTGTTGGCCCAGATATCGGCTGATCAGTTTGGCAACCAATAAGGCACCCGCAATCATTGCAAATAGCCGGAGGCTCAAATCTAAAGGGGAAACGCCCAGATCGATCCCCAGAACATACGCTGCAATCAACGGCAGGGTGAGCGGGAAAATAATGGTTGAGCTGAGTGTGAGTAAAATGGTGGCGGCACCATCAAGCCGCAACACCAACGCCACAGCGGGCGCAGAAGCCAGGGGTGGACTGGCCGCCCATAACACTAAAACAGCGTTGATTTCAGGGCTTGGATGGAGATATTTTAAAATCAGCGCCATGAGCAGCGGGGCGCCAATTAAAAGCCATGCCAAGGCGCTAACGAGCATCGCTGGCGCGCGCATTTGAGTGGCCACTTTACCGTAGTCGATTCGCAGCAGGACGACGATCAACAACACGAGAACCAGCGCCGTCAGCCCCGGACGAATAATTGCCGCTAGCGGCGGAAGACAAAGCCCAAATAGAAACCCAGAGGCCATAAAAATAGGTGCATGGCGACCAAGATATTCAAGTCCACGTGACAACAACACAGAATTATCCTTCAATACACAGCGCCCATAACTACGCGCTGATCCGCTTTGATGAAAGACCGAACGATGCACCAGCCTGAGCTTTTTTCTTTTGAAATCGACGTTGATCCCGCCTGGATTGACTATAATGGGCATATGAATATCGCCTATTACGTCCTCGCTTTTGATAAGGCGACAGATCATATGTTTGACCTGCTGGGCTTGGGTGCGGCCTATGTGGCAGCGCAGAAGGCTTCAATCTTTGCGGTTGAAGCGCATGTCACCTATGACCGAGAGGTGGTTTCAGGTGATCCGCTATTGATCCGCACACAATTACTCGGTTGTGACGCCAAGCGGATACATTTTTTCCATCAAATGTATCATGCGCATGAGGGCTATTTGTCGGCCACCAATGAAATTATGGGCCTACATGTTGATACTGCTGCCCGTCGGGCGGTGCCATTTCCCGCAGAGCGCGCAGTGGTGGTTGAGGCGGCGGTGCAAAAGCATGCGGCCTTACCTCAGCCGCCCGCAGCAGGTCGGCGGATTTCATTAACACGGTGAAGACTATCAGTGGTGGCGCATTCCTGGCAAACTAGGGTGAGTTGCTGACGCCAAAGGATACCGTGCAGTGGTCGTTGTGCGCATGAAGCAGTTTTTGGATGAGATCGTGCAGCGTTCGAAAGGCGCGCATTTTGTTATGCATGTCTTGGCCCTGTTGTTTGGGGTGGCAGCCGGCTGCGGTGCGATCA
>JBELLC010000018.1:0-31828 GCA_042088965.1 Nisaea sp.
GAAGCCCCCTTTTTTTAAGGAGCTCGACCGGTAATTCGAACACCTAATTTGCCTGGCGCCCGCGGTCTCGCCGCCGCACTATCAGGTTGACTTTAACTGTAAATATAAAGGCGTTATTGGGCTGCTTTCTAAGCCGTAAACGTAATTAAAAAAGATTCGGCCGTATGGCAGAGCTGCCAAAAAATTGTACAACAATCATCATCGTCGTTTTAACATGAAGTTTTGTGGAATCCTTGGTGAAAATGTCCCCTGATGGCACGAATAGTCGGTAAAGTCCTATTGCAAGTTAGACCAACTCTTTTGCAATTGGGTTCGACGACAATATAGAGATGTTTTCGTTAACAGATCGAAATTTCTAATGATTCTTTGGGAACTGGAATGATGCGAAAAAACGCATGATTGACCTTAGTTAAATGTTTAGCATCCCGATTTAACTGATATCTGCAAAATTCGGTCGTCAGTGCCGTCGAACAGGTCGCCTAGCGATATTGTAGGATTGTAATCGCATAAACATTTGCCGCCCCGGACAGAGAACGCCCTTAATTATCCCTTTTAATGCTGGCCGCGGGTCGTAAATTATCCGCAAACAGGTTGCGTAACGCCGCTTTTGAGTGATGCGCAAAGATTTAGTTTATGTCAAAAGGATGGGGGGTTAAGCTGTGATGATGGCCAAGGCTATCAATTAAATTACTCCGCTCTATCGCGGCGGCTCTCGGAAGCATGCGAACATGAAAAGGCCCAGATGCTTTGACGGACCATCCATTTAGTTTTATTCGATCAGGTCGAAAGGCGATTGCCCATGGGGAGCGGGGCAGAGCGGCAACATTATTTCGCCAGGAGATCCTGGTAAAGCCCTCAATGGTGGAGGGGTATACCCTACTCGGCGCGATGATGGGGTCGGGGCAAAAACTACAGTCAGCGGCTCGTATATTTTCATTCGGGGTTGTGGCCAGCGATCAAAATGATCCAAAAATTTGGTTCCGATATGCCGATGCAATTGAAAAAACAGGCGATATAAATCGGGCGGCGCGGGTTTATCATTTTATATCCAACCGTTGGTCTGAATTTCCGCCAGCGCCCATTCGTATGTTTGCTTTGCTGTTAGCCGGCAATGATACGCACGCGACGGCACGGTATCTACGGCAGGTATTGGCGGTGCCAAACCTAAACCCCAACGACGCGATCGAAATTGGAAAAATGTTGCTCCGCCGGGGGCAGGTGGGCGACGCCCGGCTGGTTTTTCATCGGGCGACCCATGGAAGCCTGGTCCAACGTGCGGCCAGTTTCCGGGGTTTAGCATTTGCCTGCTCACGCAGCAAAAACGTTGACGCGGCACGAAAATATATGAGGCTCAGCCTCATTGCGGAACCAGATGATAAAGATATCAATAAGCTTTTTGCAATTCTTGGCGTGCAGGATGCCCCCTTGCCACGACAGCATTTGTGGTGTCGGCGGGCATTGTGCCTTCAGCGTGACGATCCCTCACTCTTGAAGGCATTGGCGCTTCTGTATCTTGCCGCCGATGAACTTGATCTGGCCTTGGCACACAGTCAGCGGTGTTTACAGGTATCGGCGCGTAATTTTCAGGCAATTTCGGTGCATGTCGATGTTCTGCTGAAAATGAACCACAGTGCGGCGCTTGTCGATTTGGCAAATGAGGTCCTGGTAGACAGCGAAATTGATAATGGATTATGGAATAAAATTATTCTGGCTTTTGATGCGCTTAAGCAGCCCCAAGAGGCGATATTTTTTGCGGATAAAGCGGTTCGTAAGTTTCCAGAAAACGCCATTAATCATTTTAATCTTGGGCTTTTCTATCACCAGGAAGATCTTTTTGATCTGGCCATCCCTTGGTTCAAACAGGCACTCGTGATGCGCCCTGATTATGCCAAAGCCTATAATCAGCTTGGCCTGGCGGTCAGTGCCATTACCCATGAAGGTCTGGCTGACCGGTTTTGTTGTTGGGCGATTTTTTCAAACCCAACCTTGGCGACGGCTTGGCTTAATCGGGGAATTTATGCGGTTGGTACGGGACATCGGCGCGAAGCTATTGGCCATTTTCGAACCGCAATTGCCTGCCGAGAGGGGGACTATCCCGATGGTTACTACAATATCGCCTTACAACTGATCGCCTTGGGAGATTTGCAAGAAGGCTACGATTTGTATCGTTGGCGATGGAAAACACCAAGCTTTCCATCAACGCAGCGTAACTACCCACAGCCAGAGTGGCCTGGCCCCCAGGAATGCAAGGACGGCAAACTGATCGTTTATGCCGAGCAGGGCATGGGCGACGAAGTGATGTATTCATGGGTTTTCCCCTATATTCGCCAGCAAGTAAGCGACCTGACGATTGAATGTGACGCGCGCCTTACAGGGATTTTTTCACGCAGTTTTGAGGATATTACCTTTGTTCCCCGGCGGGCAGATATGCTGCCCTATGCCGATGATCCGGACATTGAATTCAGTGCCGCTGTTGGTAATACAGTGTGTTATTTCATCGATGAGATTAAGCAAAGAATCGCCTCTATGAAGGCCAAGCCGATACCCTGTGGCCACCGCTCGACGCCCAGCCTGCGCACCGATCCAGAGCGCCGGGCGCATTGGAAAAAATATCTGCACCAAGAGTTTGGTGACAAGCTCGTGGTCGGTATTGCCTGGCGCAGCAGCCTGCACAATCGGGTGCGGGACCTGCAATATCTGAGCCCGGAAGAAATTTCTGCGGCGCTCGGGTTTGATGTTGGCGTGGTGAACCTGCAATATTCATATACAGCAGATGAACACGCGGCCTTTTGCGCGCTTGGCCAAGAAAAGCAGTTTAAATTTGTGACGCCGCCGGATATCGACCTTAAGAATGACCTTGATGATGTGTTCGCGTTAATTGAAGCCGTTGACGTGGTGATTAGCCCGTTAATCTCTGTTCCGTGGATGGCAGCGGCGGTTGGGACGCCTTGTTTTGTCACCCGTCATGACGCGACCGGCCGTCTTTGGCAGCAATTGGGAACTGATTTCCTCCCCTTTGGCCCTGGCATCAATGTGTTTTTCCGGTCCCCAACGCAAAGTTGGGACTTTGTGTTGAGCCAAATCAAGGCATCACTTGCGACGCTTGTGGCACAAAAACAATAATATTTGAGCCCGCATCGGTGCTTTGTTCGCCGTAAGGGCAGGCTATCCATGCTACGTATATGGCGCGTGAGAGCGACGGGGGGCGAGGTGATATGGGATTGACCGAAAACTTTGTGGCGGCCGATGATCAGCAGCTGATGGAAACCTTTTTGGCGCAAGGTTACATCGTCCGTGAGGTTGCAAACCGTGAGGGGCTAGACGCTCTGCGGGCGGAAGTGGTTCAGTTTACCTGTCGGCACTTAGGGATTGCAGCGCCAACCGGTGATCTGGGGGATTTTTTAGATGCAATCCATGATCTGGTGCCTGTCGCCGCGCTGAATGACCTGCGTTTTGGACTGTATAATTATATGAACGCTAAAACTTGGTTTCGGCCAAGTTATTACTCCTTTGCAAAGCCATTGCTGGATGTTTTGGTTGGCAATGAGCTGTCGATGCAGAACCGGATCAATTTTTCCATCCAAATGGCAGGCGATGATAGCTCAATCTTGGCAGCGCATGTGGACGCTTTCAGTGGGGAAACACCTTTTCAAGCGGTCCAATGGCTGCCTTTGGTGGATGTTGCGGATAGCAAGGCGATGTTTATATTGCCGCCGGAAAAAAATCGCGCGGTCATTCCCGGACTGCGTGATGTGCTTGAAGCGGGCGGCAGTGCCGCTGTTTTTGAGGCGATCAAGGATGATCTTGTCTGGGTGCCAATTCCTTATGGCCATGTGATGGTGTTCTCACCTAATTTGCTGCATGGGAATGTTTTAAACACAACAGGTACCACCCGCTGGTCGATGAATAGTCGCTTTACAGGCCTGTTCACGCCGTATTTCAGTGAGGAGAAATCTCTCGGTGGGTTTTACCTGCCGATTACCCCGCGACCGGTGAGCCGGGTCGGTATGGCCTATGATATTCCCGATGGATTTAAGGGGAGCGCCAGATGACGCGTACAGAACAACACGGGTTTCGCGGCTATTGTGTGCATCAACCTTTCAATGGGTTGCGGATGCCGGTGCCGGCGCAAAATATTTTGTTGCGTGATTATGCGGGCCGTCATGGATTGATGTTTAAGTTGTCTGTGAACGAGTTGGATTTCCCGAACTGTGACGTGCAGTTATTTGGCTTGCTGGCGGATTTAGATCAGCTGCAGGGTATTTTGATGGCCAGCCTTTTCATGTTGCCGGGCGATGGGGCGGCCCGGCAACGTTTTTATCAGCAGGTTTTGGCAGCGGGGGCGGCGGTTCATTTCGTTATGGAAAATACCGCGATGCACACGCCAGAAGATGTTGAGCGGATTGAAGATCTATTTCGCATGGCCCGGCTTCTGGCGTATTGCCCACGCACAATCGAGACTGGCTTGCTGGCGGCTAATCTGGGCGGTGATCCTCGCTTTTCTGTCCCCCCAGCAGCGTGTCCATGAGGCAGGTTTTTGTCACCGGGGCGGGCGGTTTTATTGGCCGTCACGTGGCCCGTTATTTTGCCCAAAAGGGGGATCAGGTGTACGCGCTCCATCGCGGCCAGGCACCAGACGAGATGGGTGCGATGGATGGGATAACGCCGATTTCCGGTGATTTACGTGATCCAGAGTGTTTTCCAGGCGCTTATGATGTCTTGGTCCACGCAGGTGCTGTGATCCCCGCGCGGCAGACGCCCGAAAATGATTTTGAAACAGTGAATGTGGTTGCGACCCGGGCTTTATTTGATCATGCCCGGCAGGCTGGCGCCCGGCAGATCGTGTTTTGCTCATCAATGTCGGTGTTTGGTAAGGTCTCATCAGCTGTCGTGACCATGGACACCCCGTCGCATGATCCAGATGCTTATGGTCGCTCAAAACAAGCAGGGGAGCAGGCCTTGCAGAATTTGGTGGCGCATACGCCAAATATCAGTGGTTTGGCGTTGCGCTTGCCAGGGGTTGTCGGTCCAGGATCGCATCACAATTTCCTTTCCGATGTGGCCGCAAAAATTTTTTCGGGGGCACCGATACATGCCCGAAATTCAACCGGCTTATTCAACAATATTCTGCATGTCGATGATTTGGTGCAGTTTATCTATGCGTGGGTGACATCGGCCAAAAGCGGGTATTGCGCAACCACCATTGCGGCACACACACCGCTGACGATCAAGGCTGTTTTAGCGGAACTATTCCGCGTGGCAGGGCGGCCATTTGACGTTGAATTTGACGATTCTGTTGGTGGTAGCTTCACCATTGATCCGGCATCCGCCATGGGTTTGGGATTTCAACCGCGCAGCACGCAACACGCGATTGAGGCTTTTGCCGCTGACGTAAACACAGATCAAACAATCCGTTAGCCTGCCGTCCGCCAGAATTCCCAGCAGTTGAATGCCTGTTACTTAAACGGCGGGTGAGCGGTACGTCTGTATCCAGCATTAGGGATAGCAGATTGGTTTTATGGTCTTGGCTTAAGAATTAGGCTATAACAAGATGAATTATTGTTCATTTCAGTGAACGTAATGATCTGAAAAGAAGGTGAATGACGCAAAGTCACAAAGTTTAGGAGGCAGGGATGTTAAAATATGTAGCAGGCGTCGCCGTTGCGTTGGCGCTGACCAGCGGCCAAGCCTTTGCAGGCCATCATGGCGGCGTGAAAATTGGTTTTGTTACCACGCTAACGACGCCAGCAGGTGTGTTGGGGAAAGATATGGTGACAGCCGCTGAAATTGCGCTGGAGCATATCGGCGGTAAAATGGGCGGCAAAAAGGTCAAATTCATTGTTGAAGACGACGGCTTTAAACCCGAAATCGGGAAGCAAAAAACCGATAAGCTGGTGAAAAGCGATAAGGTTGATTTTGTCACAGGGTTTATTTGGAGCCATGTGCTTTTAGCGTCCCGTAAATCAGCTCTCGATGGCGGTAAGTTTTTGATCAGCGCCAATGCTGGTCCCAGTCAATTGGCGGGCAAGCTCTGCCATAAAAACTTTTTCTCCTCCTCTTGGCAGAATGACCAAAACCCAATGAATACAGGGATTGTTTTGAACCAAGCAGGGGTGAAAAAGCTTTACATCATCGCGCCGAACTATGCCGCGGGTAAAAATATGGTCTCTGGGGTCGAGCGGACCTTTAAAGGCGAGATCGTTGGCAAAGATATGACCAAATGGGGCAAAGACGCCCAATTGGATTTCTCGGCTGAATTGGCCAAAGCCAAAGCATCTGGTGCGGAGGCATTGTTCGTTTTCTACCCTGGCCCCGCAGGTGCCGCGATGATCAAACAGTACGAGCAGGCAGGTCTGCGAGATAAATTGCCGCTATACACCGTCTTTACCGTTGATGCGATCTCGTTGAGCCGGCTCCAAAAAGCCAAGCTTGGCGGGGTGCTGGGGTCCTATAACACCATGGCATGGGCACCTGATTTGGATAATGCGGCGAATAAGCGTTTCGTGGCTGACTTTAAAAAGCGGACAGGTCGCTACCCTACCAATTATGCCGCACAATCCTATGATGCGATCATGCTGATCAAAAGCGGTGTTGATGCGGTGAATGGCGATATGTCCAATAAAGATGGCATTCGTGCGGCCATGAAAAAGGCTGATTTTGACTCAGTTCGGGGGCCGTTTACATATGGTTCTAATCACTTCCCAGTGCAAAATTTCTATTTGCGCCAAGTCAAAACAGATGCGGATGGTGTGTGGTTTGTCTCGAACGTGAAAACCGTCTCGGAAAACCATCAAGACAGCTACGCTTCAAAGTGTAAAATGTAAGCATTTTCAGACGGTGAGCGGCTTTGACCGCTCACCTTCTGTGGAGCCCAGAGTGTTGAGTGGGCCTCTGGCGTGACGCGGCCTCTGCTGCCCTTGGGCAGGATGCAGGTCGTGGACGGGCCGTATGGGCAGGAGATGCGGCGCAGGCTATGGATTGGACATTATTAATTACCCAGCTGCTGAACGGCTTGCAGCTTGGCGTACTGTTGTTTTTGCTGGCGGCGGGTCTGTCTTTGATTTTTGGAATCATGGACTTTGTGAACCTTGCGCATGGCTCGCTGTATATGGTGGGGGCGTTTTGTTGTGCGACATTCGCCGCTTGGTTCGACTCCTTCGTGCTGGCGGTGCTTTTGGCGATCCCCGTGACAGGCCTGGTTGGGGTGGCCGTTGAATGGCTGGTGGTCCGGCGCTTATACCAGCGCAATCACCTTGACCATGTTTTGGCGACCTTTGGACTGATCCTGTGTTTCGATGCCCTCACGCAGATAATTTGGGGTGAAAATGGACTGACCGTGGCGCTACCAGATTATCTGGATGGCCGTATCACGTTGCCAGGTGACATTGTTATCCCCACTTATCGTTTGGTGATCATTGCCGTTGGCTTAAGCGTGGCGGTGGCCCTATGGGGTCTGATCACGCGCAGCCGTTTGGGGATGCGGATCAGGGCCGGGGCCAGCAACCGCGACATGATCGCCGCATTAGGGGTCAATATTCAGCTGCTTTTCAGTCTGGTTTTTGCCTTGGGGGCCGCCTTGGCGGGGCTTGCGGGGATGATGATCATGCCGATCACCGAGGCGTCGATTGGCATGGGCAATCAGATCATCATTGTCGCCTTTGTGGTTGTTGTCATTGGCGGCTTGGGGTCGATCAAAGGGGCGTTTGTTGCCGCCCTATTGGTTGGTATGATTGATACGCTTGGCCGGTCATATTTAGACAGTGTGTTTAAACTGTTCATGAGCGCACAAAATGCCGAAACCTCCGCCCCAGCAGTGTCTGCAATGCTGATTTATATTCTCATGGCGATCATACTGGCGCTGCGACCACAAGGCTTATTTCCGCCACAGGGTCGCGCCTGATGGTGGCGGTTAAAAAGACTTTGGCAGAGAACTGGATCCTGCTTGTGGGCATGGCCCTACTGGCACTCACTCCTGTTTATGTCAGTTTTAGTGGTGACCTGTTTTATATGGATGTGGCAACACGCCTGGTTATTTTGGCCATTGCTGCGGTCAGTTTGAATCTGATTCTTGGCTATGGTGGGATGATCAGTTTTGGCCATGCAGCCTATTTGGGAATCGGTGCCTATGCGGTTGGCATCCCCGCGTATTACGAGATTTATGATGGCTATCTGCAAATCACCTTGGCGGTGGCCGTGTCAGCAGCCTTTGCCCTTATTACCGGTGCGATTTGTCTCAGAACACGGGGTATTCATTTTATTATGATCACCATGGCGTTCACCCAAATGCTATTCTTTGGCATCGTCTCGATTGAAGAATATGGCGGTGATGATGGCCTAGTGATCGAGTATCGAAGTGCCTTTCCCGGGGTACTCGATTTGGAGAGTACAACGCAGCTTTACTATGTGGCGCTGATTTCGTTAGGGGTGTTTTTATTCCTGATGAGCCGCTTGGTCCAAGCGCGTTTCGGTATGGTTATTCAGGGCATCAAAGGTAATGATCGGCGGATGCAGTCGCTCGGCTTTGAGAGCTATCACTATAAGTTAACGTGTTATGTTATCTCTGGCGCAATCTGTGGCTATGCAGGCGCTTTGCTGGGTAATTTTACCAATTTCATTAGCCCTGAAATGATGGATTGGACACGCTCTGGGGAGTTGATCTTCATGGTGGTCCTTGGCGGTAGCGGTACCCTGTTTGGGCCTGTCCTCGGCACCGCAGCCTTTATCCTTCTCGAAGAGCTGCTGTCCGGGCTATGGCTTTATTGGCAGTTAATTTTTGGTCTGATTTTGATCCTCGTGGTATTGTTTGCCAAGCGCGGCCTGATGGGCCTGTTAACCCTTGGCCGGCGGGAATAGCGTCATGCCAACACCCTTCCTCAAACTCAATAACCTGTATAAATCCTTTGGTGGTGTGGCGGCGACAGATCATGTTGACCTGGACATCATCGAGGGTGAAGTGCATGCCATCATTGGTCCGAATGGGGCTGGCAAAACCACCCTGATTTCGCAATTAGCCGGTGAGCTAAAACCCGATGGTGGACAGGTTGAATTTCAAGGCCGTGATATTACCAATTTGTCAGTGGCGGCGCGGGCGCATTTGGGCCTGGCACGCTCATTTCAAATCACCTCGATCATTCATGACTTAACGGTTTTGGATAATGTGTTACTGGCGGTGCAGGCGCATGCAGGCCATGCCTTTCGATTTTTCGCACCGGCGCGCCGTGAGCGGCGATTGGTCGACCCTGCGCACGCCATATTGGCCCGTGTTGGCTTGGCAGATGATGCCGATCGCCGCGCCGGTGACATGTCTCATGGCGCTCACCGGCAATTGGAAATCGCCATGTCGCTGGCCTCTGAACCTCGTTTGCTGTTGTTGGATGAACCGATGGCAGGGACAGGGCCGGAGGAAAGTCAGCGGATGGTTGATATCCTTGCGACCCTGAAAGGACAGACAACCATGTTACTTATTGAGCATGATATGGATGCCGTCTTTCAGCTTGCAGACCGGATCAGCGTTTTGGTTTATGGCCGCGTGATTGCCACCGATACACCCACGGCCATTCGCAATGATGATAATGTCCGACGGGCTTATTTGGGCGAATCTGAGGGATGTTAAAAATCACGAACATAACCACCAGCTATGGGCTTAGTCAGGTTCTTTTTGGCATTGATCTTGAGGTTGGCGTGAATCAAGTGGTGACTTTGCTTGGCCGCAATGGCATGGGCAAGACGACCACCGTGAGCACCATTATGGGCCTGCTGCGACCGACGGCGGGGCAGATAATATTTGACGGCGAACGCCTTGATAACCTGCCGTCTTTCCAGATCGCCCGTCGTGGTATCGGCCTGGTGCCAGAGGGCCGCCAAGTGTTTCCAAATCTAACGGTGACCGAAAACCTGCTGGCCAGTGCGGCCAATTGGCGGGCGGACGCGGACCCTTGGACGCTGCCACAGATATTTGCCATGTTCCCGGAATTGAAAGCCCGTAAACACGCCATGGCCACCCTGCTTTCAGGCGGGGAGCAACAAATGCTGGCGATCGGTCGGGCGTTGATGACCAATCCGCGCTTGCTGATCTTGGATGAGGCGACTGAAGGGCTGGCACCAATGATCAGGCAGGAGATTTGGTCTTGCTTGGCACGCTTGAAGGCAGCGGGTCAGTCGATCCTGGTGATTGATAAGAATATTGACGATTTGCAGCGTATTGCGGACCGCCATTACATCTTGCAAAAAGGCCAAATCATGTGGTCAGGCGACAGTGCCGCGCTGCTGGCAGATGAGCAGGTCAAGCACAGGTATCTCGGGTTATAATCGCTGCGTGATAAAGATTTTCTTCGCTAACCGCTCACAGCGGCAAGCATTGGGTCGATGGCCGGTCCAACGCCTGTTTCTACCTCAGCGCTCGCGGTCATTGGCAGCCTATTTTCAGGCGCGTGCAGATGGTTCCATCACCCCTGCGACCATTTAAAGCAGGCAAGATTGCCATAAAACCGTCAGTGAAGGTCGGATATATTGTTGAACCCTTGCCCCGCGCGTGGTGTGGTGTATGTCGTTGTCAGACGCATCATGGATCTAAAATGTCTCGCTACAATATATGGAAGCTTATCGGTAACGCCTTGCGCGGCCATCAAGATTGGAGCCCGGCGTGGCGCAATCCAGAACCGGCCCCTCATTATGACGTCATTATTGTGGGCGGTGGTGGTCATGGTTTGGCGACGGCCTTCTATTTGGCCAAGCATCATGATGTGGGCAGGATTGCGGTCCTTGAAAAGGGCTGGCTTGGGGGCGGAAACATTGGCCGGAACACGACTATTGTCCGGTCCAATTACCTGCTGCCCGGCAACAGCAAAATGTATGAGAAATCGCTCAAATTGTGGCATCAGTTAAGCCAAGAGCTGAATTTCAATGTGATGTTTTCGGCGCGTGGTGTTTTGAATCTCGCGCATTCTGATTCGCAGGTCGACGCCCATGTACGGCGCGGTAACTCAATGCGTCTGCAAGGCATTGATGCGGAATGGATGACCCCGGCTGATATCGCGCGTGAAATGCCGTGCATTAATCTTGATCCAAATATGCGCTTCCCTGTTTTTGGTGGTTTGATGCAGCGGCGGGCGGGTAATGCCCGCCATGACGCGGTTGCCTGGGGGTTTGCCCGCGGCGCCGATATGATGGGTGTGGATCTGATCCAAAACTGCGAAGTCACGGGCTTTCAGCGCACCGGCGGTGCGGTGAGCGCTGTTGAAACCACACGCGGTGTCATCGGCTGCGGTAAGCTGGCCTTGGCCGTTGCCGGCAGCACCACCACACTGACTGAAAAACTTGGCTTTAAAGTGCCGATTGAGAGCCATGTTTTGCAGGCTTTCGTGAGCGAATCGGTCAAGCCGCTTATTGATCACGTTGTTACCTATGGGGCGGGACATTTCTATATCAGCCAGACCAATAAAGGTGGTCTGATCTTTGGTGGCGATCTGGATAAATATAATTCCTACGCACAACGCGGCAATTTACCGTTGGTGGATCATGTGTTGAGCGCGGGGATGGCGATGGTGCCGCAGATTTCACGGCTGCGGATGTTGCGGTCCTGGGGCGGCATCATGGACATGACCATGGATGGCTCGCCGATTATCGATAAAGCGCCCTTAGACAACGTATATCTGAATTGTGGTTGGTGCTATGGCGGCTTTAAGGCGACGCCCGGATCGGGTTGGTGTTATGCCCATACCATCGCCAATGATGCGCCTCATCCGTTTAATGAAGACCTCACTTTGCGCCGCTTTGAAACAGGCCATCTGTTAGATGAACCTGGCAACGGCCCAACCCCAAAACAGCATTAGAGGCTATCGCTTATGTTGATGATCGACTGCCCTTTTTGCGGACCACGCAGCCATGACGAATTCAGCTATGAGGGCGACGCGACCAAGCAGCGCCCAGCCATTGGCGGTGATGGTGATATGGCGGAGCATATCGACTATGTCTATCTGCGCGACAATCCGCGGGGTCTGCATCTTGAGTATTGGCAACATGTCAACGGCTGCCGGGCCTATGTGAAGGTTTTGCGAGACACAGCGACCCATGAGATTTTGGCAACAGGTCTGCCAGATGCAGATCTGAAAGCGCCGCTTGCCAGCCAGGAGGGTGAGGGATGAGAAAGCTCATTGATCAACTTGCCGACCTGACGACGGATCACCAGGATTTAAGACTGCCCCGTGGCGGTCAGATTGATCGCCTGTCGCCGATTAGTTTTCAGTTCAATGGCATGACACTGCAAGGCTATCGCGGCGATACCTTAGCCTCGGCATTGCTTGCCAATGGCATCCGGCTGGTTGGCCGGAGTTTTAAATATCATCGCCCCCGAGGGATTTTCACCGCTGGCTCTGAAGAGCCAAATGCCTTGGTTGAGCTGCGCAGCGGCGCCCGCCGGGAGCCAAATACCCGCGCCACTGTGGTGGAGCTGTTTCCGGGGCTTGAGGCGCGCAGCCAAAATGCTTGGCCGCATGTGGCTTTTGATCCCATGGCGGTGAACCAATTTGTCGCGCCGCTGTTTGCTGCCGGTTTCTACTACAAGACATTTATGGGCTCTGGTCTGAAAACATGGATGTTTTTTGAACGTATTATTCGCCGTGCTGCGGGTCTGGGGCGGGCGGCCGAGGGCGTGGATCCCGATATTTACGACCGCATGCATCAGCATTGTGATGTGCTTGTCATTGGCGGCGGTGCGGCTGGATTGATGGCGGCGAAAGCTGCGGCTGGTGACGGTTTGCGGGTGATCATCGTTGACGAGCAAAATACCCTTGGTGGCCGGTTGCTCAGTGAACGTGAAACAATTGATGGTCAGGCTGGTGCCGCTTGGGCGGCGGCAACCATGGCCGCTTTGGCCGCGACTCCTGGGGTCACGGTGCTGCCCCGGACGACGGCATTTGGCATTTATGACGATCAATGGGTGGGGGCGGTTGAACGGGTGGCAGACCATCTGCCAACGCCAGAACCCCATCAAGTGCGGCAACGCTATTGGAAAATCCACGCCCGAAAAATTATCTTGGCAAGTGGGGCGATTGAACGGCCGTTGGTGTTCCCAGGAAATGACCGACCCGGCGTCATGATGGCGTCAGCGGTACGCAGTTATGTAAACCGATATGCTGTCGCGCCTGGTCGGCGGGCTGTGGTGTTCACCAATAATGATGATGGCTACCAAACCGCACTTGATTTGTTGGATGCAGGGATAGAGGTGAACGCGGTTGTTGATCCGCGCGCCAAGGGTGGCGGCGCATTGGCGGCAGCTGTTGGTGCGGCTGGCGTCACCGTGCTGGCGGGTTATGTGATGACCAACACTCAAGGGGGGCGCAGTGTTGTTGGCGCCGAAGTGATGGCGCTTGATCGGCGCAGCGGCTTGCCGACGGGCGATCCTATGACCATCACCTGTGACCATATCGCGATTTCAGGCGGCTGGGACCCGGCCTTGCATCTGCTGAGTCATGCCGGTGCAAAAGCAGAATGGGATGATGTCTTGCAGGCGTTTCGCCCTGGTGCTGGCAGTCGTGCTGACTGTATTGCTGTGGGCAGTGCCAATGGTGATTTTACGTTGGCAGACTGCCTTTCGGGCGGTGTGGCTGCGGGCACGACGGCACGCACGCAATTGGGCTTGGCCGCACAAAACCTGCGCCGTCCGTCAGTCCGTGAAATGGAGACACAACCTTTACAGGTTTTATGGGAAGTCCCAAAGGGACCAAATGGCGGGAAGTCATTCGTCGATTTCCAACATGATGTCACGGCTGAAGATATTGCCATTGCCAACCGTGAAAACTATGTCTCGGTTGAGCATTTGAAACGCTATACCACCCTTGGTATGGCGACAGATCAAGGCAAGCTGTCGAACGTAAATGGCCTCGCAATTCTGGCGGCGCAGACGGCCCATAGCATCCCTGAAACCGGAACAACACGGTTTCGCCCCCCGTATACTCCCGTTGCGCTTGGGGCGTTTGTTGGCCGTGATGTTGGCGCGCATGAAGCCCCTGTTCGGCGTTCCGCGATGCATGACTGGCATATCCAAAATGGCGCTGTTATGGGGCCTGCCGGGGCTTGGGTGCGGCCGCAATACTATCTACAGGGTGATGAAGTTGATGGTCGGGGGGCGATGGATCAGGCCATCACCCGCGAAGTGGTTGGTGTTCGCCAAGGCGTTGGTTTGGTTGATGTGTCAACCCTCGGCAAAATTGATCTGCAAGGCCCGGACAGTGCAGAGTTTTTGAACCGCCTTTATACCAGCGGCTGGAAAACCTTGGCCATTGGTAAGGCGCGTTATGGCTTGATGCTGCGTGAGGATGGTATTGCTTATGACGATGGCACCACCTCACGGTTGGCTGAAAACCATTACTTGATGACCACAACCACAGGAAATGCCGCCGTGGTGATGAGCGCCATGGAATGGTACCTGCAAGTTGTCTGGCCAGATCTTGATGTGCGGGTAAGCTCCGTAACCGAACAATGGGCGGCAATGGCCTTGGCTGGGCCACGTGCCCGTGCCGTGTTGCAGGCCGCGGCCCCTGATTTGGATGTCTCAGAAGAAAGTCTGCCGTTTATGGGGGTTGTCACAGCCCGTATCGGCGGTGCGCCGGTGCGGATTTTCCGGATTAGTTTTTCGGGTGAGATGTCCTATGAAATCAATACGCCCGCTGATCATGGCCGCGATGTTTGGCAAAACATAATGACCGCTGGACAGCCTTTGGGAATTATCCCTTATGGCTTGGAGGCGATGGGCATTATGCGGATTGAAAAAGGCCATCCTGTTGCTGCTGAATTAAATGGCCAGACAACGGCTGATGACCTTGGCCTAGGCCGGATGATGAGCCGTAAAAAAGACTTTATCGGTCTGACGTTGAGTGGCCGTGAGGGCCTGACAGCGCCGGATCGTCCGCAACTGGTTGGCTTGGTGCCTGTTGACGGCGTCACGCGGGTGCAAACAGGGGCGCATTTGGTTGCCAATGCAGAGGCTGCAACGCCAAACCCATCGCTTGGTTGGGTGTCGTCATCAGCGTATTTGTCACCAACGCTCGGCCATCCGATTGCCCTTGGGTTTGTTGCCGCGGGCCGGTCGCGGATGGGGGAAACGGTTTGGGGCGTCTCGCCGCTGCATAACCAAAAACTGCCGATGAAAGTTGTTAATCCCGTTTTCCTTGATCCTGACGGTAGCCGATTACGGTTGAGTGACGATGGCCAAAAAGGCCGTGTGATTGAAACCACGATCACCGCGCCACGTCGATCCGCTCTGGCAGAGGTGATGCAGGTCGGGGTTTTCGGTGCCAGCGGCCCAGGGCGGCCAATGGTGCGTTTAAGTGTCCGTCAAGCGCTCACTCAGCTGCAGATTGAACTGGATCGCCATGATGCGGCGACTGTTGGCGCGGTTGAAGAAGTGCTGTCACTGGCTTTACCAGGTCCAGGGCGGGCTGTTGGTGGTGGCCGACAGGTGCGCATTATCTGGGCGGGACCAGAACGTTGGTTGGTTGTGCTGCCCAATAGTGAAGATGGTGCGGCAGAGGCGCTGGCGGCCTCACTTCGGCAGGCTGGGGCGACAGTTGTTGATCAATCCCATGGCCGCTGTGTTATTCGCATGCGCGGCGATATGGCGCGCGCTGTTCTGTCAAAGGGTACGGCCATTGATCTTGATCCTGTCCATTTTGCGGGTGATGACGTGCGCCTGACAGAAGCATTTCATGCCGCTGTTATCCTCGACGCGCGTGATGATGGCGCGGCGATTGATATTTTTGTTGCTCGGGGCTTCGCGCAAGGCTTTTGGGGCAGCGTGACCGATGCCGCTGCGGAGTATGGTTACCAGGTTGGTTAGCCCAGCGCCGTCAGCGCTGATCTGGGGCGAAAGCCGGGACGCCTGGATTGTTTGCCTGATTGCGATGGTCATGGCGGTTTTCGCCTGGGGCACGGTATTTTATGGCAACGGCATTTATTTGCCGTTCCTGCATCAAGATCGCGGTTGGTCGGTGGGTTCGATCTCTCTGGCGATGTTGTTTTTTGCTCTGGCCGGGATGCTGGCGACATTTATCGTTGGCCGATTGGTTGACCGTGTTAGCCCGACGATGGCGCTTGTCTGGGGCGCTTTGACCATTGGCCCGGGGCTGATTTTGATTGGCCGGGTTGACCATCTTTGGCAGCTTTATATGGTTTACGGCTTGTTTGGCCTTGGCTATCCGGCGCTTGGGACAGCAGGCGTCAGCGCCATCTTATCGCTGTGGTTTCGCAAACGGTACGGCGTCGGTTTGGCGCTAGCGTTATCGGGGGCGTCCATTGGTGGCTCGATTTTTCCCGTTACCATGGCTTGGCTTTCTGAGCGGATTGGCTTTGCTGACACGACCTTGGGTTTTGGTATTTTCCTCATTGCTGTGATTTTGCCTCTGGCGGGCGGGCTTTTCCTGGCGGATCGGCGGCGGCTTGGGGGTGTGCAAACGGCCGCGGTTTCGCCCACAGGTGATGGCGTGAGCAGGGTATCGCGGCGGCCATTATTTTGGGTGGTCACAGGGGCTTGCGGTTTAACCCTTGGTGCGCAGGTTGGCTTTTTACAGCACCAAATCAATTATCTCAGCATCGACGTGAGTGTCGTCACAGCTTCGCTGGTGGTCACAGTGACCGTCTTTGCAGGCGCTTTTGGGCGGTTTTTATTTGGCTGGCTCAGTGCCCGCAGCCATCCCCGTTTACTGCTTGCCCTATGCAGCACCTTGCAGGCCGCTGGTTTGCTTGGGATCGTCATGGCCCCTGAATTTGATGGCCGGGCAGCGGCATCAATCGCCATTGGCTTTGTTGTTGGCGCGATTGTGATGTTACCGCCGATTTTGATCCGGCATTTGTTTGGCAGCCGCGATTTTGGGCAAATTTACGGTCTCACCAACATCGCTCTTTATATTGGTATGGGCAGTGGGCCGTGGATCACAGGTGTGATCCACGACATTGCAGGTCATTATCATACCGCCTTTTTAATGTTGGCTGGGTGCCAATTGCTGGCAGCGGTAATTTTAGTCTTGGCCCGGTCGGCCCGTTAAACGCGGTTAGGTCTCAGCGCCGCCATTGACCGCAAACATCTGACCGTTTGCAAAGCCGCCTTTGGAACCGCAAAGATAACCGCACAGCCCGGCAATTTCGCTTGGCTCGCCAAGACGGCCAACAGGAACGCGGCCCACCATCGATTGAATGTGATGATTCATTGCGTCGTTGGCATGCGCGGTGTTGATGGGGCCAGGCGAAATGGTGTTGGTGGTAATGCCATGGGGACCAAATTCTTTAGCCAAAGATTTGGTTAATCCCCAGACCCCATGCTTTGACACAGAAACAGGTGCCCGGCCTTGATAGCCATGGATCGCATTCATGCCTGCGAAATTGACGATTCGGCCCCAGCCACGGTCAACCATCGCGGGCAGGAAGGCTCGGGCGGTATAAAAACTAGCGTTGAGATCAATGTCGATGACCTCTTGCCAATCGTCAAGGGTCAGCTCAAGAAACGGTTTTTCAGGCCGAATCGCTGCGTTATTGATCAAAATATCAACAGCACCAAAGCGCTCTAGCGCCGCTGCGGCCATTGCGGCCACTGCATCAGCACTGCCGATATTGCCGATTTGTACCAAGGTTTCGACGCCCATCGCTTCTGCGGCGGCGGCCGTCTCGGCGCAGGCTGCTTCGTCACTGGCACCGTTAATGACCACATTTGCGCCCATTTCAGCCAATTCCAGAACAATTGCCCGACCAATATTTTTTCCACCGCCACTTACAAACGCGGTTTTACCTTTTAATTCCATTATCTTAAATCCCCCGTGAACCCCATTGCGTCAATGCTGACATCGGCTATCGTGCAAGCAACGATAAGAAAGTCAATGGGAGTGCGCAATGCGCATCGCCATCACCGGCAGCGCCGGAAGCGGAAAAACGACCCTGGGTCATGCCTTGGCAGAGCGATTAAATATTGCTTTTCTGGATGATGGTTTGCGCCGTCGAATCGAAGCAGGTTTGGTCTTTCATAAGCTTGATCGGGCCGCCCGTAAAATCTTGCTTGAAGAGCTGGCACGCGAAAATCAGGCTGAATTGGCGCTGGCAGAGCGGATGCATGGTGGCGGCGTGATTGAACGCTGTAGCCTCGATTTTATGGCGTTGTGGCTTTATCATGGGCTTGTTGATGATGATGCACAAACGGCGGCCATGATGCGACAGACAGTGCGTGATATGGCGGGGTATGACGCCGTTATCGTTCTGCCGTGGGGTGTTTTACCGCTGATTGATGATGGTGTGCGGGCAGCAAACCGCTGGGTGCAACTGCATTTTCACGCACTTTTAAAAGGCTTGTTGCTGGCGCACGGAGATGCCAATAAGATTTTATACGTGCCCGATGCGACGCGCCGCAGCCAAGACCGGTTGAACTGGGTAACGGGTCAATTGGTAAATCTTCCCACGAGGGCACATGGCGCGGCGCCGCAACTGACGAAACCGTTTGATGGAAAAGCGACACCGTCATGAAAATTTTAATGGGATGGGAACTGGGCGCCGGTCTGGGGCATGTGAATCGCCTGAAAGTGATTGCTGACCGGCTGCGTGAAGATGGCGCTGAGATTACCGTTGTCCTGCAAGATTTTGCGCGTGCCGATATTTTTATGGCGGCGGGCTACCCTGTGCTTCCAGGGCCCCATTGGCCGATGCCAACAAACCCAGAAATTCGAAAAATTCCGACCAATAATTTTGCTGATGTTCTTAAAATAATCGGCCTTTCTGTGGAAACCGCCCTGCAGGCTCGGGTAACGGCCTGGCAGACATTGCTGACGATTACAGGCGCTGATTTGGCGGTGGGAGATTTTTCTCCAGCCCTTAACCTTGCCGCCCGTGGTCGGGTGCCGCTGGTCACGGTAGGAAATGGCTATATGACACCGCCGCCGGGGCGTCCTCTGCCGCCAATCCGCCCGTGGATGAAAGAGACTGACCTGCCGGCCACCAGCCGGCAGGCAGAGGCAGATCTACTCGCGGTGGTCAATCGCGTGGCGTCGGCCAAGCAATCAGGGGATGTGCCGTTTTTAGCAGATATCTTCAGCGGTGACCGGGCCTTTGTGGTGACAGTTGCAGCGGCTGACCCCTATAACGCCTATCGCCATGATGCGCTGTCGACACCATTTAACATGCCTGCGGGGATTGTCCCCAAGCCCTTGGCGCAGCGCCGCGATGAGGGGGTTTTCCTATATTTGCCAAGCCGTCATCCTGATATCACCAAAATTGTCGAAGGCCTGCAAAGGTCATCTTTAGATTGTGATGTTTTTATCTCGGACCTGCCGGACAGTACGGCGCAAAGTCTGCAAGGCGCGCGTTTTCGGGTGCACAGCAAACCGTTGTCTTTTGCGGAGATTTTGCCGTCTGTTCGGTTGGTGGTGCATTACGCAGGCCTCTCAACGGCGATTGCAGCGGCAAAAGCTGGTACACCGCAATTGATCGCCCCTTGGAACCTTGAACATGCAGTAACAGCGCGGGGGATCATTAACGCGGTTGGGGGCCATCAGATTATGAGTAATTGGACGCCAGAACAAATCAGTTCCGTCGCCCAACAGATGGTCGCCAGTCAGGGGGCGCAGAAAAAAGCCCTTGCCGGGGCCGCATCATTCCCTGACGGCGATCCGGTCGCAACCCTTGATGATATTGCCAATGCTTGTAAGGCTCTTGCCGGTTAGCTGCGGGTTTGCGATAACAGAGGGGTGATCCCCCTTTGATTTTGACTTCCGGATTAAAGTTTTATGGACCAGGTTGAATGCGTCGTTATTGGCGCTGGTGTTGTTGGGTTGGCAGTGGCCCGGGCGCTGGCTTTGCAGGGCCGTGAGGTTATTATCGTTGAGCGTAATGGCGCGATTGGCGAGGAAACAAGTTCGCGCCATTCGGAAGTGATTCACGCCGGGATTTACTATCCTGAGGGCAGTTTGAAGGCGCAGTTCTGCGTCGACGGCAAACAGAAGCTTTATAAATACCTCGAAAGCCATGGAGTTGCCTATCAGCGCTTGGGTAAATTGATCGTTGCCACAGCCGAAGACCAAGTTGCCGCGTTGGAACAAATTCGCGCCCGCGCCGCCCTCAACGGTGTCGATGATATGAGCTTTTTGTCTGGCAATGAAGTCACCGCGTTGGAGCCCGAATTACGCTGTGTGACCGCTTTGCTGTCACCTTCAACAGGAATTCTTGACAGTCATGGCTATATGCTTGCCCTGCAAGGGGATGCAGAAGAACATGGCGCAATGATCGCTTTTGATACTGTTTTTCTGGGCGGCGCTGTGGAAGATGATGGCATTGTGCTTGAGTTTGGTGGCAGCGCACCGATGACATTAAAAGCGCAAATGGTGGTGAACAGCGCTGGATTATCCGCGCAACCTGTTGCCGCTGCTCTGATCGGTTTTCCCGCCGATAAAGTGCCGGCTCATTACTACTGTAAAGGTAACTATTATGCCTTGGCAGGTGCACGTGCGCCATTCCAGCGCTTGATTTATCCGGCCCCAGAGGCGGCTGGATTGGGCGTTCATCTGACCCTTGATCTGGGCGGGCAGGCGCGTTTTGGTCCTGATGTCGAATGGATTGATGGGATTGACTATGATGTTGATCCGGCCCGATCAGACTCGTTTTATGCCGCTGTGCGTAAATACTGGCCGGGCCTGCCAGATGACTCGCTTATTCCCGCCTATGCGGGTATCCGACCGAAAATTCAAGCACCTGGCGAAGCCGCGGTTGATTTCATGGTGCAGGGACCCGCTGACCATGGGGTTAGCGGTTTGGTTAATTTATTTGGCATTGAATCCCCAGGTGTCACCTCGTCACTGGCGATTGCCGATCATGTTGTCGATTGTCTTGCCTGACATCGACAGAACAGATTTAGGAGAATTTAAATGGCGCAATTAAAATCTTTATTAACGCCTGGCAAACTGCTGGTTGCCCCCGGAATTTATGATGGTATTTCGGCGCGCGTCGCTGATGTGGTTGGCTTCGATGTGCTTTACATGACAGGCTATGGCGCGGTTGGCTCGCATTTGGGGCTACCAGATGCTGGTTTGGCGACTTATACCGAAATGGTTGGCCGGGTCGATGTAATCGCCAATGCCATCAGTGTGCCGTTGATTGCCGATGGGGATACCGCCTATGGGGCATTGCTGAATGTGGAACGGACGGTGCGGGGTTATGAGCGTGCAGGGGCCGCCGCAATTCAAATTGAAGATCAAGAATACCCAAAGAAATGCGGCCATACCCCGGGTAAGCGGGTGATCGATATCGAAGATTGGGGGCAGAAAATCAAAGTTGCTGCTGAAACCCGCAGCAGCAGTGATTTTTTGATTGTTGCGCGCACCGATGCCCGGGCTGTTAACGGTCTTGATGATGCGCTACGGCGCGCCGAAGTGGCCGCAGAAGCAGGTGCTGATATTCTATTTGTTGAAGCCCCAACGAGCGAAGCAGAAATGCAGGCGATCTGCACCAATACGGACTGCCCACAGTTGATCAATGTGGTTGAGGGGGGCAAGACCCCTGTTTTACCCGCGGAGACCTATGCCGAGATCGGCTATCAGGTTGCCATTCATCCAGGTGCTGGCTTCATGGCTGCCGCTGAAGCCTTCAAGGGCATGTACGGCCATATCAAAAACACCAACAGCAGCCTTGGGGCGGCCACGCCAATGATGGATTTTGGAGAGATTTCGCGCATCATGGGCTTTGAAGCGGTTTGGGATTTCGAAAGCCGCCACGCCCGCGACTAGGGGCTTTTGTCTCGTGTTATTGACCGGCTGCCAGGGCCATAAACGCCAAGGTGCCGGTCAAAACCCCAGCGAGGGCGTTGCGCTTGGTGATGAAAAATACAGCAATGCCCACGCCTGCGCCGGCAAGGCGTATCCACAAGGGAATGGTCGCCAAATCACCAACAGGCAGGACCAGCATGCGGGCTGCAAGCGCGGCCAAGACCGCATAGGCAACAGCTGTCATCCATTGAATCCAGGCCCCCTCGGCACGCAGTCGACTGGATAGTACAACCCCTAAAAAGCGCCATAAGAACGTCGCGGCTGCTGCCAGCAGCACCAGCGTGAGCGGCCCCAAATCGGCGCTCATGAGCTTTGCCCTTTGGTTTGGCGAAACAGCAGATGGCCTGCGGTGCCGCCGATAACACCAGCGATTAAGATGCCATTACTGGGGCTGATCAGGTGGCAAATCGGACCTGCAATTGCGCCGATTAGGATACTGGTAACCATCGGTGCGGCGCGATTATTCGCCAGCAAGCAAGCGATGAAAATGATATTTACAAACAGAAAACCAAGGGCAACCGACGCTGCCATCTGGGTTGCGGCAATATGCCCGCCGACAGTGGCGGCAATGGCAACCAGCACGCAGGTGACAACAAAGCCGGTGAAATACTGCACCCGCCCAACGGCAGAATAGTTTGGGACCGCTTGCAGGATGTACAGAAAAGAATTGGCAGATAGCATTTGTGCCAAGACCAATTGTAAAGAGGGTTTTGACACACCGCCGCGTAAATGGGGCATAACGGCAATCGTCATCGGCAAAAACCGCAGATTTGCGATACTGACCGCGATCACAATAGTCCAGGTGTTAGCGCCAGTAGCATGTAAATCTGCTAACACAATTTGACCAGGCAACGCCCAAATTAACACTGTCGCGAGGACAGCTTCATAAATATTGAAACCGCTCGCTTCTGCTAAAGCGCCAAAACCAATCATCCCGCCAGTCAAGACCACCATTGGCAGGCCAAGTGCGTCACGGAGTCCGTTTTGAAACGGATGTGGATGTTTTTTATCTGACATGTATTAATAGTGTTGCTGTTCACCCGGGGCAGCGCAAGAGGGACCATATCCCGCGCAGTGAAAGAAATCGTTGCTGCCCGTACGACAATCCTTGACGGTACGTGCAGGCATAGTAACAATCGTGCCTTGTTTAATGATTTTAGCATAGAGAGTGTTGTAATGGATCAGAACCGACTGATTGAAGTCGAGGACCTCCGGGTTCATTTCCCCCTTGAAGATAAGACGGTCAAGGCTGTTGATGGTGTCTCTTGGCACATTGATAAGGGTGAGACCTTGGCCGTGGTTGGCGAGTCGGGGTCTGGTAAATCCGTTACAGCCATGTCACTCATGCGCCTGACAGATAATATGGGCGGTAAAATCCCAACCGGGCAGATCAATTTCCGCCGCAGTGACGGCGAAGTCATCGACATTGTTAAGCAGCCGCTTGAAACCATGCGTGAGCTGCGCGGCAACGAAGTCTCGATGATTTTCCAAGAGCCGATGACATCGTTGAACCCAGTCTTCACCATTGGTTTCCAGATCAGCGAAGCGATCATTTTACATCAGGGCAAAACCGAGGTTGAAGCCGAAGAAATGGCCCTCGATATGTTGCGCCTGGTGCGGATTCCAG
Organism: Nisaea sp.; assembly: GCA_042088965.1. GTDB lineage: Bacteria > Pseudomonadota > Alphaproteobacteria > Thalassobaculales > Thalassobaculaceae > TMED26. The sequence continues at coordinate 23,416 of JBELLC010000018.1, forward strand.
AACCTGAAAAACAAATGAAGCAATATCCTCACCAATTGTCTGGCGGCATGCGTCAGCGGGTGATGATTGCCATGGCGCTGTCTTGCCGGCCCAGTTTGTTGATTGCGGATGAGCCGACAACCGCCCTTGATGTGACCATTCAGGCACAGATCCTTGATCTGATTAAAATGCTGCAAAAAGAAATTGGCATGTCGGTGATGTTTATCACCCATGACATGGGCGTGGTTGCTGAAATGGCAGACCGTGTGGTTGTGATGCTGCGCGGTGAAAAGGTTGAAGAAGGCTCTGCGCAGCAGATTTTTGATAATCCGCAGCATCCCTATACCATTGCCTTGCTAGATGCTGTGCCGCGTTTGGGCTCGATGACGGGGCGTCCAAATCCAGAGAAATTTGCCAATATCGATATTCGCCGCGCCGAGGGTGATGATATCCGAGCCGGCAAGACGGTTGAGCCGGGCGCGCCACTTGAGACGTCAACCGTGCGCGCCGATGAGCCGCCATTGTTGGAAGTTAAAGGTCTGACAACGCGATTTGATATCGCTGCGGGTCTATTTGGGAGTGTCACCGGGCGGGTGCATGCGGTCGAGGATGTCTCTTTCAGCTTGCAGCCAGGGGAAACCTTGGCGCTGGTGGGCGAGTCTGGTTGCGGTAAATCGACCACCGGGCGGAGCATTATCAAACTGGTCGAACCCACACGTGGTTCGGTCACGTTCGAAGGCCAGGAACTGATGGGGCTCAGCGCCACCCAAATGCGCCCAATGCGCCGTGACATGCAGATGATTTTCCAAGATCCCTTTGCCAGCTTAAATCCGCGTATTTCAGCAGGCTCAGCGATTGCAGAACCGATGCAAGTGCATGGTATCGCCAGCAGTGGATCGGAAATGAATGACCGGGTTGCAGGTTTGCTGGACCGGGTTGGACTGTTGCCGGAACATGCTGCCCGCTACCCGCATGAATTCTCAGGTGGTCAGCGTCAGCGGTTGTGTATTGCCCGTGCCTTGGGCTTAAACCCGAAACTGATTATCGCTGACGAAGCGGTCTCTGCGCTGGACGTGTCGATCCAGGCGCAGGTTGTCAACTTGATGATGGAATTGCAGGAAGAATTTGGCCTGTCATATCTGTTTATCTCCCATGATATGGCGGTGGTTGAACGGGTCAGCCATCGGGTTGCCGTGATGTATCTGGGGGAGATTGTGGAGATTGGCCCTCGTCAGGCGGTTTTTGAAAACCCTCAACATGCCTATACCAAAAAGCTGATGTCAGCGGTGCCGATTGCCGATCCATCACGTCGACGCACGGATCTGCGTTTGATGACGGATGAAATTCCAAGCCCGTTGAAGCCTGTTGGCTACGAGCCAGAGGAACGTGTCTATAAAGAAGTTGGTAGCGGCCATTTCGTGCAGGTGGCAGCGTAAGAGGCATTTATCAGATACGTGCAGGCGGGTTGTGGTCATAGGCTGCAACCCCGCTGAATGTTTATGAGAAGGCTTTAAAATGGCATTTCCAAAAAAGATTGAAATCAACGAGGAGGGCCCGCGCGAGGGCTTTCAAATAGAGAAAAAGCATTATCCTCTCGCCGACCGTGCGGCGCTTGTCGATGCGCTCAGCGATACCGGATTGTCAAAGATCCAAGTGGCCTCTTTTGTGAGCCCAAAAGCAGTGCCGACCATGGCCGACGCTGGCGATTTATTTGCTGCGATTAAGCGCAAGCCGGGGGTGTCTTACACATCCCTTTATCTCAATATTAAGGGCTTTGAACGCAGCCGGGCACTGGAAACAGTCGATACCGAAGGCCGTATCCATTTCTACACCACAGACCGTTTTGCCTTGCAGAACAACAACCGTCCCGCAGAGCAAATTCGTGACGATCAGTTGGCCATGATCGATCTGTGTGTTGACCATGGAGTCCCCCTTGAGGGGGCCTATATCATGACCGCATTTGGCTGTAACTTAACCGGCGAAGTCCCGATTTCGGCGGTGACGGACTTGGCGGTGTGGACAGCAGAGCAATGCCGGGCGCGGCAAATGCCGGTTCCCGCGATTGTATTGGCCGACACAGTTGGCTGGGCCAGTCCAAATGATGTGAAGCGGCGCGTTAACGCTGTCCGTGAGGCGGTCCCAGAGGCCCGCATAGGCCTTCACCTACATGATACCCGCGGCCTGGGAATTGCCAATGTTTATGCCGCCTTGGAAGAAGGTGTGGATCTATTTGAAGGCTCTGTTGCGGGCTTGGGTGGTTGCCCGTTTGCGGGGCATGGTGATGCCCTGGCGGCGGGCAATGTGGCAACAGAAGAAGTTGTGTTTTTGGCCCATGAACTTGGGATTGAGACAGGCATTGATCTGGACGCGCTGATTGATGCGGCTTTGTTGGCTGAAAAGATAATTGGCCGCAATTTGGGGGGCCGGTTAATGCATGGGGGTTCGCTTAAACCCTACCGCAACGGTCACCTATAATATCTCCACAGATAAAGGCAGGGCTATGAGCTATGAAACCCTTGAGGTCGTGGTCGATGATCGGGGGGTCGCCTATTTGACCTTCAATCGACCAGCCAAACATAACGCCATGAATACCCAATTCAGCAATGATATGCATGCGGCATTGGCGGCGCTTGATGATGATCCTGCGGTGCGCGTTGTCGTGACAACGGGGGCAGGGGAAAGTTATAGCGCTGGCGGTGATCTCGGTTGGATGCAGGAACAAGCGAACAGTGACCGGGCAGGCCGGATGGTCGAAGCGCGCAATTTTGCATTGATGCTGCGCCGTCTGGATAACATGAAAAAACCTGTTATCGCGCGGGTCAACGGCCCGGCTTACGGCGGCGGTATTGGTATGATCTCGGTATCAGATATCGCGATAGGTGCGGATCATTGCCGGTTTGGCTTAACCGAAGTACGCCTCGGCCTTATTCCGGCGACCATCAGTCCCTATGTTTTGGCGCGTATTGGCGCGGCACATGCCCGCCGCTGGTTTATCAATGGGCGGTTTTTCAATGCAGAACAAGCTGGGCAGATGGGCCTGCTGCATGAGGTTGTGCCAGCTGATGCTCTCGACGACGTTGTTGAAAAAGAGGTGGCATCAATCCTCAATGCTGCACCAACGGCGATTTCATTATCAAAGGGCCTGATTACACAGATGATGGCAACACCAGCCGAAGATCCTCTGGAGTTCACCATTGGTCAATTGGCAGATGCCTGGGAGACCGACGAAGCTGGCGCAGGCATTCAGGCTTTCTTCGCTAAAAAGGCACCGCCTTGGCGGCAATCGTAAAAGCTGTGGCCTTGGCCGGGCCCCAAAGCCGCACAGACGGAAAGCCTGGAATATCATCGCCGCCGCGCATGATATGACACGGACGATTTTACAATAACCAAGTGCCCTGATGCAGCGTGCCGCCGACGTTGTATCGCCGCTGCCATAGTGCAATGACACAACATCAATACTGGGAACTTGGAAAAGTGGCGCCCCTTCAGCCAAAGCTGAATAAGCCGGGCCGCGAAAGTCCGTCACAAGTCGACTGCGCTCAAAAAGCGCCACAACCTTGCGGTTCGGGAGATTTCTGTAACCTGCCGCAAATGCCTGAAAAGGTGTTTTATCCGCAAACAGATCGGGCATTTGGCGTTGCTCTGTCGGAGGGCAGATGCCAGCGGAAAGTTACCGATCTTTCTGCGTGACGGATATCGGATTATATCAACGCCGGCGACTCTCGCGGAAGGTTATATAAATGCCGCTGGAGATGATGATTGCCGCCCCAATCCAGCTATAGAATTCCGGTAAATCGCCATAAATGATATAGGTCAACAGGATAGCAATGACCAATTGGGCATAGTTGAACGGGGTGATAACCGATACCTCGCCATATTGAAACGCACGGATCACGAAAAAATGTCCTGTGCCACCGATACACCCAATGGCGATGAACTGTGCTAGATCCAATAAGTCGCTGGGGGTTTGCCAAAACCAGGGCAGGGCAAAACTGGTGACAACAGCGCCGACCACAGCGGTATAAGTGATGGCTGTTTCCGCTGGATCGCCGCCAGCAATATAACGTGTGAGCAGTTGATAACCGGCATAGGCGGCGGCTGATCCAAGGCCCACAAACATGGCCCAATGGCTTTCCACACTGCCGGGGCGCAGAATAATGGCGGCCCCAATAAGCCCCGCCATAACTGCAAGAATGCGTCGAATACCAACTTTTTCACCCAATAATGGGATCGCCAGAACAGTGGCGATGAGGGGCGATGTAAAATTAATCATGCTGGCAGTTGGCACGGAGATATAATTCAACCCAAAGAAAAAGCAGCTGGTTGATGTGAACAACATCAGCGAGCGAATGATTTGCATAACAGGTTGAGTGGTCCGAAATAAAGCTAATCCACGACGCGGTAAAAATAGCATGAGAACGAAAAGAAAATGGCCTGCATAGCGCGCCCAAACAAGCTGCACTGTGTGATAATCAGCGGATAAAACCTTCACCATTATGTTCATAAACGGGAACATGTTAACGGCGATCAGGATGTACATAATGCCGCGAAGTGTATCTTTTTGAGAGGCGCCGGAAGGCGATGAGGCGTGGGTCATGACTATCGTCATGCCTGCTTTTAAACGGTGGGTCAATGCTCAGCCATCATCAAACGGGTGGATGATCACATGCGCAGCTTTTCAGCAAGGAAGTTTCAGGCGCGGAGTGCCAACGCCCCTTACCGCATGACGTCATTATCAAATAACAGCACAGAAGCATTGTCGAGACGCTATTTTTCAAGCAATGACAGCGCCTTACTGTCAGCTTACACTTCGGCCCATTCGGGCCCTTTAATGGAGTGACGATGCGCGACCTAGAAACGATCGAAAACATTACCTTGCCTTTGCCGGAACTTGATTTTGCCGGGACTGTCTCAGCTGCGCCGCATGTGATTGTGGTTGGCAATCAAAAAGGCGGGGTTGGCAAGTCGACGACAGCTTTTCACATCATCGTGACGCTTTTACGCCAAGGGCGGCGGGTTGGCTCTATTGATCTGGATACCCGCCAATGGAGCTTATCGCGCTATTTTATCAATCGGGCGGCGCATCAGGAAAGTGACGCGCTACGCTTACCATTGCCAGAACATTGGCGGGTTTGGCCCAGTTCAGCGGACAGCCGACGGGTTGCTGAAGCGGAGGAAAAAACCCGCCTTCAGGCATTAATGGATGACCTCCGTCAGCGGTCTGAGTTTATTGTCGTTGATTGTGCGGGGGGTGATAATTTTCTGACCCGTTTGGCCCATAGCTATGCGGACACATTGGTCACGCCCTTGAATGATAGTTTTATTGATTTTGACTTGCTGGCGCAGTTTGACGGTCAAACCGGCAAGGTTGGTGGCCCCAGTGTTTACGCGGAGTTTGTTTGGGAATGCCGGAAGTTACGCGCTATTTCAGGCGGTAAGCCCATAGATTGGGTGGTTTTACGAAACCGCCTGTCGCATACCGACGCCCATGATAAGCGCCGTATTGGCGCTGGACTAGCGGCGTTGTCAAAACGCATTGGTTTCCGGATTGCCCCCGGTCTCAGTGAGCGCGTAATCTACCGAGAGCTATTTCCCCGTGGTCTCACCATGCTGGATTTACGGGCGTTTTCTGGTCGCAAAGGCATGCGCATGTCAGACCTTGCCGCACGCCAGGAAGTGCGGGCGATGATTGAGGCCTTGCAGCTGCCGGCTGCGCCCGGGCAAAAGGATGCCGCCTCAACGCCGGCCAAATAGTTTTTCGATGTCAGCCAGTTTAAGTTCGACATAGGTTGGTCGGCCATGATTGCATTGCCCCGAATGAGGAGTCGCTTCCATTTGCCGTAATAAGGCATTCATTTCATCACCAGATAAACGCCGCCCGGCGCGTACCGAGCCATGACATGCCATGGTGCCACAGACATCGGCAAGACGGTCTTTGAGCGCTAAAGCCTCGCCCAGTTCGGTCAGTTCATCGGCCAGGTCGCGGACCAAACCTTGGACATCATTGTCGCCAATCGCGGCAGGCACTTCACGCACCACAACCGCGCCGCTGCCAAATCCTTCGAGCAGCAAGCCAATTTCGGCAAGTTCATCAACGCGGGCCAGTAGCCTGTCAACAGCAGGTTCTTCCAACTCCACCACCTCTGGGATCAGGAGGATTTGACGTTTGATCCCCTCGTCGGCCATGGCGGCTTTCATTTCCTCATAAACAAGTCGTTCATGGGCGGCGTGTTGATCGACAATCACAATGCCGTCACTGCTTTGTGCGACAATATACGTCGCATGGACTTGCGCTCGCGCGGCCCCGAGGGGAAAGGCTTCTGCTGCGGCGTTGGTTGCGTTGTTATCGGCGTTGGCGGCGTTGGCGGCGGCCCCTGGAACAGCGTTCAGATGAGGTAACATTACACCGCCACCAATGCCTGGCGGGGCTTGATATTGCTGTCCGCGTGCCATTAACCCCGGGTTGGGCCGTGCTGGCATATGTCCCCATGCGCCGCCGTGATGGCCACTCAATACGGGTCCGGCGCTGTGAGTGGTGGAAGCTTGCAGTGCGCCTAAAGCCTGGGTTGATGCGGTCGTTGCAGAGCGGTGGCCAGCGGCAGCTAAGGCGTGCTTGAGAGAGCCCACAATCAGGCCGCGAACCAAGCCCGGCTCGCGGAAGCGGACCTCGGTCTTGGCCGGGTGGACATTCACATCAACCGCTGCGGCCGGAATTTCCAAAAATAGCGCCAATAGTGGATGGCGGTCATGGGCGAGGAAATCCATGTAAGCCCCCCGGATTGCCCCCAAAAGTTGTTTGTCGCGGACCGGTCTGCCATTGACGAAAAAGAATTGATGGCTAGAGGTGCGCCTGTTAAGCGTTGGTAATCCTGCATGCCCCGTCAAGGTGATGCCGTCACGTTCCGCATTAATTTCCAGAGCGTTGGCCGCGAACTCTTGCCCCATAATCTGACTTAGCCGCGATAATCGGCGGGCAAAAAGATCGCCGTCGGTGGCGCTATGACGCAGCGCAACGCGATTGCCGTCAGACAGTGAAAAGCTGATCTGTGGATGGGCCATGGCCAAGCGGTTGACAATATCAATGGCATGTCCAAATTCTGTGCGGGCGGCTTTTAAAAACTTCAGGCGGGCGGGGGTGGCAAAAAATAAATCACGCACCTCCACCAAGGTGCCGCAATCATGGGCGGCAGGACTTGGCGCTTTCAAATCACCGCCGTCGACAGTGATTTTCCAGGCCTCATCAGCGCCAGCGGCCCGGCTGGTCAGGGTTAATCGGCTGACGGCGGCGATCGAGGGCAGGGCCTCACCGCGAAATCCAAGGCTCCGGATATCCAGAAGGTCTTCGCCGGGCAGTTTAGAGGTGGCATGGCGTTCAATTGCCAAGCGCATATCGTCCGCTGTCATGCCAAAGCCGTCATCGCTGACAGCGATCAGCGCGCGGCCACCATCGCGCATCACCACATCAATCCGCTCAGCGCCAGCGTCAATGGCGTTTTCAACCAGTTCTTTGACCGCGCTGGCGGGCCGTTCGATGACTTCGCCAGCAGCAATGCGGTTGACCAGGTTATCGGGCAGGCGGCGAATGACAGCATTCATCATCTGGCTCAATCCATATCCATCAAATAGCTACGGGCGCGGATTTTTGCGTCTTCCACAGCAGGTTGGTCAAAAGCGTCAATCCCCAACATATCCGCGGCGATGATCGTCTCGAGGGTGAAATGCATGAATAAAGCGCCGAGGCAAGCGGGACTTAAACTATCGATTTCGATGACTCTGACAGGCCGCTTGCCGGCGACTAAACTGTCAATTGTTGCCTGCTGTTCGGCGGCCATCAGGTCGCCCATTGTGTGCCCGGCGAGATAGTGTAAATCGCGCTGCACAGCTGTTGGCAGGCCAGTGGTATCAAGGCGTGGTCCCTGACGGCGTTGCTGGCCGATCACAATGGTAAAAATTTTGTCTTTGGGGCCGTCCAAATAGAGTTGCAGTTGACTGTGTTGATCGACGGTTCCAAGGGCATCAATCGGGGTTGATCCATGGCCATTTTTACCCAGACTTTCGGCCCATAATTGACGGTACCATTTACCGAAATGATCAAGTTGATCCAGATAGGGCATCAGCACAGCTTGGTGGATGCTATGGCTGGCCATAAACGCGCAATTAACGGCTGCCCCCAGTGCTGGGGCGCTTTCTTGGGCGCTGGCATCAAGTGCTTGGTCGCGGGCTTGGCGGGCACCGTCTCGCAGGGCCCTCACATCAATCCCAGCGATCAATCCTGGCAGCATGCCTGTTGATAAGACTGAAAATCGGCCGCCAAGGTTTGGCGCGTGATCCAGGCAGGGAAAGTCAAAATGATCAGCAATGTGCCGCAACACCCTTGGGCCGGGTTCACTCATGGTGATGACGGGGCTGGCCGTGTTGCCGCGCCATTTCAAGA
>JBELLC010000019.1:0-4350 GCA_042088965.1 Nisaea sp.
ACTTTATGTGTGCGGACCGACGGTTTATGATTTCGCTCATATCGGCAATGCCCGACCGGTGGTTATTTTTGATGTCCTGTTCCGGCTTTTGCAAACCACCTATCCTGAGGCGCAAGTCACCTATGTGCGAAATATCACCGATATCGATGACAAGATTAACCAACGGGCCCGCGACAGTGGTGAATCCATTGGCGATATCACCGCAAGAACGGCAAAAGTTTTTCAGGAAGATATGCTGGCACTGGGGGCGTTGCCGCCGACAGTTGAGCCGCGCGCCACGGCCCATGTTGGCGAAATGATCGCCATGACGGAAGAGCTGATTGCGCTGGAGCATGCGTATGAAGCTGACGGCCATGTGTTATTTAGTGTGCCAAGCATGCCAGAATATGGACAGCTTTCAGGTCGCGACCGTGATGAGCAAGTGGCGGGTGCCCGGGTTGAGGTCGCGCCCTATAAACGCGATCCAGCTGATTTTATTTTATGGAAACCATCTGATTCTGAGACGCCGGGTTGGGATAGCCCTTGGGGGCGTGGACGGCCCGGCTGGCATATTGAATGCTCGGCGATGAGCCGGCAATATCTGGGTGAGGTTTTTGATATCCATGGCGGCGGCTTAGACCTGATTTTTCCACATCATGAAAATGAAATTGCGCAAAGCCGTTGTGCCCATGGAACTGGCGGGATGGCTAATTTGTGGATGCATAATGGCTACGTCACGGTAGATGGTGAGAAAATGTCAAAATCGCTTGGTAATTTTCACACCGTGCATGACCTATTGGCGACGTTTTCGGGTGAAGTTATTCGGTTTGCGCTTTTGTCAGGACATTACCGCGCGCCGCTAGATTTTTCCCTGCCTGGGCTGGTGCAGGCGCAGACATCGCTCGACCGCCTTTACCAAGCGCTTCGACGTGTTGTTGCCCCGACAGCGACGCTGGCAGAACCACCAAAGACAATCACGGCCGCCTTGGCAGATGATCTGAATACACCCTTGGCGATTTCCCGATTGCATGAAATTGCAGGCCAATTGAATAAAGCTGATGATGCTAAGACACAGGAACGCTTAAAGGCTGAGTTGCAGGCAGGGGGCCGTGTCTTGGGGTTATTACAAACTGATCCGGAAGCCTGGTTCACGGCCGGCGTTGACCAAGATGGCGATCAGATTGAAAGTCAAATCGCCGCCCGTGCGGCAGCCCGCGCTGCCCGTGACTTTGCGGGTGCGGATAAGATCAGAGATGAGCTGAAATCGGCTGGGATCGAGCTTGAAGACGGTCCTGATGGCACCACCTGGAAGCGACGTTCTTAAAATGAATAAGAAAATGAGGATAATCATATGACAGGCGACCGCGTTTACCTTTTTGACACCACGTTGCGCGATGGCGGGCAAACCCGCGGCGTTGATTTTACGGTGGCCGATAAACAAGCGATTGCGCGGGCTCTCGACGATATTGGAATTGATTATATTGAGGGCGGCTGGCCTGGCGCCAACCCAACCGATGATCGGTTTTTTCAAAATCCGCCAACACTGAAGAAATCAAAACTTGTTGCCTTTGGGATGACCCGGCGACCGGGACGCAGCACCGACAATGATCCGGGTTTGGCGATGATTTTTGATTCCCAATCATCAGCCACCTGTTTGGTGGGAAAAACCTGGGATTTTCATGTGGATATTGCCTTGGAAATTGACCGCCAAGAAAATATTAAGATGATTTCAGACAGTATTGCCGCCTCAAAAGCTCGTGGCTTTGAGCCGATGTTCGATTGTGAGCATTTCTTTGATGGCTATAAAGCAAACCCAGAATATGCGCTTGCCTGTGCTGTTGCCGCGATGGAAGCGGGGGCCCGTTGGGTGGTGCTGTGTGACACAAATGGTGGCACCTTGCCGCATGAGGTTTATGAGATTGTACAAGCTGTCAGCGCCCTTGTGCCGGGGGATCACCTCGGCATTCATTGCCATAATGATACTGAAAATGCGGTTGCTAACACCTTAGCGGCAGTGCGCGCCGGGTGCCGGCAGGTGCAAGGCACCATCAACGGTCTGGGCGAGCGTTGCGGTAATGCCAATATCATCTCATTGATCGCTAATTTAAGTCTTAAGATGGGGTATGATGTCGGCATTGCGGATGAGGGGCTGAAAGCCCTGACACACTTATCACGGATGCTGGACAACCGTCTGGACCGATTATCAAACAATCATGCCGCTTTTGTTGGGCAGGCAGCCTTTGCCCATAAAGGGGGGCTGCATGTGTCGGCAGTGAATAAAGATCCCCGCACCTATGAGCATATTGACCCCAGCTTGGTTGGCAACCAACGCCATATCGTCGTTTCCAACCAGGCAGGACGGGCCAATATTGTGGCCCGGCTCGAGGAAATTGACGTTGATGTCAATAATGATAGCCCAAAGCTGCAGCGGATGGTTGATGAGGTGAAAGAAAAAGAGGCGCTTGGCTATGCTTTCGATGACGCGGAGGCGAGTTTCGAAATCCTCGCCCGCCGTCTGATGGATCAAGTCCCGGCGTTTTTCACGATTGAACGGTTTCGGGTGATGGATGAACGCCGCTTTAATGCGCGCGGCAGTTTGGTGCTGGAATCTGAGGCGACCATCAGTGTCCGCATTGGCAGCCATCACCGCCATGTGGTGGCCCTTGGTAATGGTCCGGTGAATGCCCTTGATATGGCTTTCAGAAAGGCTCTTGATAGTTTGTATCCAGAACTTGGGACCGTCCGGCTGATCGACTATAAGGTGCGGATTTTGCCGCCTAGTGTCGGCGGTGACGGCACCGATGCGACCACCCGCGTGATGATTGAAAGTGGTGATGATGAGGGGTTGATTTGGCGCACTGTGGGGGTTTCCACAAATATCATTGATGCCTCTTTAATGGCCTTGGTCGATAGCATGACCTTTAAGCTGTTGCGCAATGGTGCAAAGGCATTGGTGTAAAGATGAGCGATCCTGAACGCGGGCTATTTGAGGGGGCAGATGCGCCGACGCCAGCGATTATCTTGGTCGAACCGCAGCTTGGTGAAAATATTGGTGCGGCGGCACGGGCGATGCTGAATTGTGGCCTGCTGGACATGCGGTTGGTGGCCCCGCGCGATGGCTGGCCAAATGATAATGCAATTGCCATGGCCTCTGGCGCCGATGTGGTTTTAAATCGCGCGCAGGTTTTTGAGACTGTGGCAGACGCCACCGCGGATCTGGGATATTTGTTGGCAACCACCGCCAGGCCCCGCGATATGACTAAATTGGTGCTCACGCCGCGCGAAGCGGTTGGCGAAATAAACCACCGCCTTGACCTCGGGGCTGGGGTTGGACTCCTATTTGGACCTGAACGCTCTGGCTTGACCAATGAAGATGTGGTCCGCACCGATGGTGTGATCCGGGTGCCGTTGAACCCCAATTTCTCCTCCTTGAATTTAGCGCAAGCTGTCCTTTTGCTGGGTTACGAGTGGTTCCAATCCAGGGATGATAGCCCGCCATCGCAGCTTTCTGGTGACAGCCCGCCCGCCCCAACCAAAGAGCGGGAGTTTTTCTATGATCGCCTTGAAGACGCCTTGACCGACAGCGGTTTTCTGTACCCGCCACATCTCGCCCCGACCATTAAACGTAACATGCGGAACATGTTTAACCGCGCCGGTTTAACCCGCCAGGATGTCAGCACCTTACACGGCGCCTTGAAAGCCTTGATGCTTTACCAAGAGGGTGCCGGTAACCCCCGTAAAAAGCTGCGCGACGATGCTTGACAGGACAGCGGCGATGCCTATGATCGCGGCATTCCCGAGAACGCGGGGCAGACCTTGGTGTGTGTCCCCGGCAAAGCTGCCCTATCGGGACAACAGCGGCCAGCATTGGCCCGCATAAAAATGGAGCTCCGCGATGTCGGAAAAAAGACCTCAGGCGAAACATAAAATTGATCGCCGCCTTGGCGTCAATCTTTGGGGACGTCCAAAATCACCGATTAATGCCCGCGATTATGGTCCTGGCCAACATGGTCAGCGCCGCCGCAAGCCAACAGATTTCGGCATCCAGTTAATGGCGAAGCAAAAGCTGAAAGGCTATTACGGCAACATTGGTGAAAAACAATTCCGTAAATATTACCAGCAGGCTGCAAAGCGCCGCGGTGATACAGGCGAAAATTTGGTGGCGATTTTGGAAAGCCGACTGGACGCGATTGTTTACCGGATGAAGTTTGTGCCGACTGTTTTTGGTTCGCGCCAATTGGTGAGCCATGGTCACGTGCTGGTCAACGGTAAGCGGGTGAACATTCCGTCCTACAGCTGCCGGGAAGGTGATGTGATCGAATTGCGTGAAAAGTCACGGGGTATCCCAATGGTGATCGAAGCGTCAGCTTC
>JBELLC010000019.1:4450-31534 GCA_042088965.1 Nisaea sp.
GTTTCAGGGTCTTCGCCTGGAAAGGCAGCCGCCCGCATGGCGGTTCGCGTGGGGCCGGGGTCAACAATATTGACGCGAATGTTTGTATGCCCTGTTTCGCCGGCATAGCTGCGGGCCATGGCCTCGACGGCTGCTTTGCTGGCAGCATACGCCCCCCAATAGGATCGTAACCCGTAAGCGGTCGAGGAGGAGACAATAACCATGCGGCCATGCGGGCTGATCCGGAGCAGTGGATCAAGACTGCGGATCAGCCGTTGGTTGGCGTTGACATTAACGGCCATCACCTCGGCCCAAATCGCCGGTTCATATTGGTGAATAGGGGTGAGCTGCCCCAGCATGGCAGCATTTAAAATGGCGATATCCAATTTTCCCCAGCGCTCATAGATTGATAGGCCAAGGCGATCAATACCATCGCCGTCTTGTACATCAAGGGGAACGAGGGTGGCAGAACCGCCAAGGGCCTTTATGTCATCATCAAGATCTTCAAGTGCGCCGACGGTGCGGCCAACCGCGATCACTTCAGCACCTGCCGCCGCAAGACCAAGGGCGACAGCCCGGCCAATACCGCGTGTGGAACCTGTTACCAATGCCAAACGACCGCTTAAATCAGCTGTCATGAATCACTCCTGTAACCTAAAGCTGCGGCTTAAGACACGGCGGCCAAAAGGGACAGCTGCTGGTTCTCGTGCTCGCTGTCTTGGTCAACCAGCTGGATGGGGTAATCGCCTGTGAAACAGGCATCACAAAAGCCAGGATTATCATTATCGCGGCCATCCGCTTTGCCCATGGCCCGGTAAAGTCCATCAATTGAAATAAAGGCCAGGCTGTCGACCCCGATGACGGCAGCCATTTCCGCAACCGTCATGCGGGCTGCCATGAGCTTTTCGCGTTCCGGGGTGTCAACGCCATAAAAGCAAGAATACATCGTTGGTGGGCTGGCAATGCGTAAATGCACTTCGGTCGCGCCAGCAGCGCGCATCATCTCAACAATTTTTGTCGATGTGGTCCCGCGCACAATTGAATCATCGACCAAAATCACCCGTTTGCCCTCAACAATGGCACGGTTGGCATTATGCTTCAGCTTCACCCCTAAATGGCGCACCCGATCGGTTGGCTCAATGAAGGTGCGTCCCACATATTGATTACGAATAATGCCAAGATCGAAGGGAATTTTTGATTCATTGGCATAGCCAATCGCCGCCGGTAGGCCGGAATCTGGAACAGGGATAATCACGTCCGCGTCAACCGCTGATTCCTTGGCCAGTTCGCTGCCAATCATTTGCCGCGCCCGATAAACGCTTGTGCCCTCAACAATACTGTCAGGGCGGGCAAAATAGATATATTCAAAAATACAAAACCGGCTTGGGTAATCGCGAAACGGAAACAGTGATCGCACCCCCTTATCATTGATGACAACCATTTCCCCTGCGGCAACATCGCGAATGAAATCAGCACCAATAATATCGAGCGCGCAGGTTTCCGACGCCAAGATATAGGCATCGCCTAATCGCCCGAGAACCAGCGGTCGAACCCCATGGGGGTCGCGCACACCAATGATGGATTCTTGTGTCAGGCAAACCAGCGAATAGGCACCCTCAACTTGTTGCAAGGCATCCACAATCCGATCCGCAACCGTCGATTGGTGGCCGCGGGCGATCAAATGAACAATGGTTTCCGTATCGCTTGTCGATTGAAATAAACAGCCGCGACGGACCAGATCACGGCGCAGCTCATAGGCATTGGTAAGGTTACCATTATGACAGATGGCCATGCCCCCAAATTCAAAATCAGCGAAAAGTGGCTGCACATTGCGCAGGTTGGTTTCCCCTGAGGTCGAATAGCGGTTATGACCAATCGCTGAGTCGCCTTTCAGACGCTCTACGATACTGACCGATTGTTGGCCAAAGTTTTCACTGACATGACCCGTGCCGCGGTGTGCTTGAAATTGTGCGCCGTCATATGTGACAATGCCTGTGGCCTCTTGCCCGCGATGCTGCAAGGCATGTAAGCCAAGGGCTGTCAGCGCGCCTGCATCGATGCCCCCAAAAACCCCAAAAACTGCACATTCTTCGTTTAAATGATCCTCATCGATGGGGTGGCTCTGGGCTTCGGTCATTACTGGCTCCCCTTGATAGCGTCATTCATTTGTTTACGCTGCGCATCAGTATAGCCGGTCTCTTCATCAGAATCACCGCTATTCGTGTTAGTTCCTTTTGGAGGTGGGCTGGTCAAGCGTTCAAAGGCTTGTTTTTTAAATTCTTGTTCTGCCGCAGCCTTGGTTTTAGCCGCCGCATTGTCGACCTCAGTGAGGATATTTTCCGGCAATAACGTTAACAGAAATGCTGAGCCATCTTCGATCAAGGGCAGCGATCGAGCCTCACGGAGCCAGGGAGGTGGGTTTTGCGTGTCGATCACCCACTGCAGCATAAGATGCAGCGCCGATACAATGAGGGCGCCGCGAATGAGGCCAAAAACAAATCCAAGCGAGCGGTCAACGGCACCCAATCCACTGCCTTTGAGCGTGCCGGCAATCAAGTGGCTGACAATGGAAAAAATAATAACCGCGACCACGAATAAGCCACCGCCCGCAGCGATATTGGAAATGGTTTCATTGCCGATGATTTGGCTGACGTAAGGCTGCACATGACCAAAGCCATAAAGGGCCACGAAAAACGCCCCAACCCATGCGGCAATGGCCAGTACCTCGCGAAAAAACCCCCGCACAAATGCAAGCAACGCCGAAATCAGAATAATCACCCCAATCAGCAGGTCGGTAATGTTTATGGGCAGCGCATCCATTAGGGTTTTGATATCCGTGTTGTCATGATTTGGCGATGCGGCGCACGGATGCACCGTTTTCTGCGGCAAGAAATTTTTCAGCCAAAGTGCTCACCTGGCCGATCTCTTCAATTTGTAGCCCTGCTGTCGGGCGACTGCCAGCATTTTTAGATTTTCGTCGCGCAGGCATGATGGCGCGGGAAAAGCCAAGTTTGGCAGCTTCTTTTAGGCGCGATTCAGTTTGCCCAACGGCGCGCACCTCTGCCGATAGACCAATCTCACCAAAAACCACGGTATCCGCGGCACAGGCTGTACCTGTTAGGGATGAGACCAGGGCAGCAGCCACAGCCAGATCCGCCGCAGGTTCGGTAATTTTTAAGCCGCCTGCGACATTTAAAAAGACATCTCGGCCTGCAAACTCGAGCCCACAGCGTGCTTCCAGCACCGCTGTGACCATTGCCAATCGCCCACTATCCCAGCCAATGACGGCCCGCCGGGGGGTGCCAAAGGGGGACGGGGCCACCAAGGCCTGAATTTCCACCAGCACCGGACGGGTCCCCTCCATGCCGGCAAAAACCACCGCGCCGGAAACATCGTCTTGGCGGTCTGCCAAGAATAATGCCGAGGGATTGGGGACTTCCATCAAACCGGCTTCGGTCATTTCAAAGACACCGATTTCATCGGTTGGCCCGAAGCGGTTTTTGACGCCCCGCAAAATTCTGAATTGATGGCCGCGCTCGCCTTCGAAATAGAGCACGGTATCGACCATATGTTCTAAAACCCGGGGCCCTGCGATGGCCCCTTCTTTGGTGACATGACCCACCAGCAACAACGCAATCCCACGTTTTTTGGCCATGCGGATCAATTCTTGCGCTGAGGCACGCACTTGCGCGACCGTTCCAGGGGCCGAATCTAGGGTTTCCACATACATCGTTTGAATCGAATCAATGACCACCACATCAGGCCTGTCGACAGCGTCGAGGGTTGCCAGAATATCGCGCACATTGGTACTTGCCGCCAATTCGACCGGGGCGCTTGTCACCCCGAGACGGGCGGCACGCATTCGCACTTGATCGATAGCTTCCTCTCCCGAGATATAGGCACAGCGTCCAGCAGTGCTTAACTTGGCAACGACTTGCAGCAATAGCGTTGATTTACCAATCCCAGGATCGCCGCCGATCAGCACGGCAGACCCGGGCACAAGGCCGCCGCCCAGAACCCGGTCAATCTCCGCAACCCCGCTGACTCGCCGGGGTGGTGGCGTGTCTTGGCCCGCCAAACCAACCAGATCAATCGACCGCCCTGACCGGGGGTTCAATGACTTTGGACCAGCAACCTCAACGATTTCTTCAACAAGGGTGTTCCAGCCACCGCAGCTTTCGCACTTACCAGCCCATTTTGCCGCAACCGCGCCGCAGCTTTGGCAGACATATTGACTCGTGCGTTTTGCCATTATTTGAATCCGATCATGGGTTTCGGACCGTCATTTCAATCGGCCCGTCGGCACGGCCATGGATAAACTGATCAACATAGTCATTGCCGCTGTGATCGATCACTTCGGTTGGCCCTTGCCAGATGATTTGGCCATCATACAGCATCGCAATCTGGTCAGCGATTTTACGGGCGCTGGCCATATCATGGGTAATCGATAAAGCGCTCGCTCCCAAATCTGCGACACAATTAACAATCAAATCATTGATGACGTCAGCCATAATCGGGTCAAGACCGGTGGTAGGCTCATCAAAAAAGATAATCTCAGGTTCACAAGCAATGGCGCGGGCCAAAGCCACACGCTTTTGCATGCCGCCGGATAAGGCTGCGGGGAAAAGCGGGGCTACCTCTGCCCCCAGGCCAACTTGTGCCAAACGGGCAATCGCGATGTCTTTGGCTTTGGTCCGCGCCATGCCTTGCGCCTGCATCAAGCCAAAGGCAACATTCGCCCAGACGGGCAAGGAGTCAAACAAGGCCCCGCCCTGAAAAAGCATCCCAAATTTGACCATCAACTGTTCGCGGGCCGGCCGTGACAGTTTGGTGACCTCAACCCCATCAATGCGGATCGACCCTGAGTCAGCGTCGATTAACCCCAGGATACATTTCAGCAAGACAGATTTACCGGTGCCCGACCCACCAATGACGACCAGCGATTGCGCACTGTCGATATCAAGATCAATGCCGCGCAAGACGTGCTTGTTTCCAAAAGATTTGGTTAGACCACGAATTTCAATTTTAGGGCCGCTACCGGGATCTTGCATGGGTTTGCTGTACGCGCCTTTCATTGGCTAAAGAACAGTTCGGTAATGGCGTAATTCGCGATCAGGATCAGAATCGACGCCGACACCACCGCATTTGTCGTCGCGGCCCCGACGCCTTGAGCCCCACGGCCTGAATGGTAACCATGGTAACATCCCATCAAGGTCACAAGAAAGCCAAAGCAGGCCGCTTTGACCAATCCAGAGATCACGTCCAGTGGCTCTAAGAATTCTAAGCTACGCTGCAAATAGGTGGCGGCGTTAAAGTCGAGCTTATAGACGCCAACCAAATAACCACCAAAAATGCCAATGATATCACCGACCAGAACCAGCAATGGTAGGGTCAAAATGCCCGCAATCAGACGCGGCACAACGAGATACTTAAAGGGATTACACGATAAGGTCGTCAGTGCATCAATTTGCTCGGTGACCCGCATGGTGCCAATCTCTGCGGCAATTGCCGCGCCAATCCGGCCGGCAACCATTAAGCCTGCCAAAACCGGGGCCAATTCGCGTGTCATTGACAAAACCACCACCGTTGCAACGGCGCCTTCGGCTGAAAAACGGGCAAAGCCTGTATAACTTTGCAGCGCGAGCACCATCCCAGAAAACAGCGTGGTTAATCCGACCACAGGCAACGAGTAATAGCCGATTTCTAGCAATTGTCGGCCCATCAGGGCAGGGTACCAAGGTGGTGTAAAGAGATGACGTATGGCCGCACCGGTAAAAAGGGCCACCCGACCTATTGCTGCCAAAAAGGCAAAAAAGGCACTGCCGATGGTGGCAAGAGGGTTCATCTATTGCGTTCCGTTTTGACAGCCAAGATCAATCTTGCCGGTATAGCGGCGATGGTAACGCTTTCCAAGCCTTGTCAGAAACTCATGGGGAATTGTTTGACTTTTATCTGCTGTCGCATCCACCCATTGGGCTGGACCAAAGACTTCCACCAAATCACCTGCCTGAATATCACCGCCGCCATCCGCAGGTAATGCGGTGACATCAATGGCATGCATATCCATTGAAATACGGCCAACGACCGGTACCCGGGTGCCATTGACGGCCACTTCGGCGACATTGCTGGCCGCCCGCAGATAACCATCAGCATAGCCTGCAGCAATGGTGGCGACGCGGCGCGGGCGATCGGCGGTATAGCTGGCACCGTAACCAACCGTATCGCCGGCCGCGACCGTGCGTACCTGAAGGACGCGCGCCAGCAGACGAATCGTCGGCAGCATTGGGTTAACGGTATCCAAAACAGCTTCCCCGCCATAGAGTGCGATTCCGGGGCGTGTCAGATCAAAATGATAGGCGCTATTGCTGAGAACACCGGCTGAATTTGAGAGGCTGGCTGGCATCTGTGGCAATTGTCTGCGAGCGTCTTGAAAGCGCGCTAACTGTTGCTGGTTTAACGGATGCGCCGGGGTGTCGGCGCAGGCCAGATGAGACATTACAGCCCGCCACTGTGGGCCGTCAAAACGGTCTCCGTCAGCCGCCATTTTGGCCAATTCTGGTGCTGATAAGCCAAGCCTGTTCATACCAGTGTCAACATGCAAGAAAGCGGGCAGCGCCGCTGCCAGCCGGTGACAGTCAGCAACCCGCCGTTCAACCTGTCCTGGATCATTCAATACAGGCACCAGACGATGGTCAATGAAGCTTTGTTCATCACCCGCGCTGTAGCCGTTTAGAACAGCAATTTCAGCTGCCTCGGGTAATACCCAGCGTAGCGCCATGGCTTCGTCTAAGTTGGCCACAAAAAAGACCCGACAGCCCTCATGGAAAAGCCGCAGCGCAACAGCTTCAGCGCCGAGACCGTAACCGTCCGCCTTCACCACGCCAGCGGTCTCGGCCGTTGGCGCATAGGACCGCAGACGACGGTAGTTTTCTGCGATGGCATCAAGATCGATTTCAAGGATCGAGGCGAATTGATTCTCCGGGGTCAATGGGTCATCTCGGCTCAATGGACTTCCGGAAGGTGGTCGTCGTCGATGTGGTTCGAAAACCGTGTGGTTGCGCCTTCGAAATGCAAGACAGCGGTTCCCGTCGGGCCATGGCGTTGCTTGCCAATAATAACCTCGGCTTTACCATAGGATTTCTCGCACATTTGAAGCCATTTCTCATGCCGGTCCAAAAACTTTTCGCTGCCTTCATCTACCCGCTGCACCGGTTCCGATTTCTCCAAATAATATTGCTCTCGGAAAACGAACATGACAACGTCAGAATCTTGTTCGATGGACCCTGATTCGCGCAGGTCGGCCAGCACGGGGCGCTTATCTTCGCGCTGTTCAACCGCGCGGCTTAACTGCGACAAAGCCAGTACCGGAACATTGAGTTCCTTCGCCACAGCCTTTAGGCCCTGGGTGATCTGCGATACCTCTTGCACCCTGTTATCGGCACGACTTCCGGCACTGGGGCGCATCAACTGCAAATAATCGACGACAATCAACGACAAGCCCTGTTGGCGCATCAGGCGACGGGCGCGGGTGCGTAATTGGGAAATGGTGATGGCAGGGGTGTCGTCAATAAACAGCGGCGCTTTCTCTAATCGCTGGTTGGCCTGAGTCAATTTATGAAAATCATCATTGTTCAGGTCACCGCGGCGTATTCTTTCCGATGAAATCTCTGTCTGTTCAGCCAAAACCCGGGTTGCCAGCTGTTCGGCAGACATTTCCAAGGAAAAGAAAGCGACAACCTGTTTTTCAAGACTGGGATCATCAAGGGCCGACGTGGCGACGTGAAAAGCGATATTGGTGGCCAATGCGGTTTTACCCATCGCCGGTCGACCCGCCAGGATCAGCAAATCAGAGGGATGTAGACCGCCTAATTTACGATCAAGATCGGTTAGGCCTGTGGACACACCAGCAAGACCGCCATCACGTTTAAAAGCCGCCTCTGCCATGCCAACGGAAGCGCTGAGGGCCACATTAAATGGCTTAAAGCCGCCTTCGCTCGCGCCGCTTTCGGCGAGGTTGAAAAGCATACCTTCGGCGATTTCAATTTGGCTTTCTGCATCAGATTCAGTCTCATGGGCATAGGCGTCGAGAACCACACTTTCACCAATGGAAATCAGCTCACGGCGCAGAAAACAGTCGTGTATAAGATGACCATAATCCTCGGCATTGACGACGGTCACCACAGATCGTGCCAAGCCAATCAGGTATTGTGCGCCATCAAGCTGCTTAAGGCCCGCATCCTGATCGAAGATATTTTTTAAAGTGACTGGATTGGCCATTTGGCCGCGTTCGATCAAACGCGCGCAAGCTTCGAAGATGCGGGCGTGAACAGGATCGAAGAAATGGCCGTGCTGTAGAAAATCAGAAACTTTCTCAAAGGCCCGATTGTTTACTAAGATTGCGCCCAATAGAGCCTGTTCCGCCTCAATATTATGCGGTTGTTGACGGTAGTCATCGTCGCTTGCCGATTCAGCAAACGGCATGACGTTTTGAGTGTGATCATCGATTGCCATGCAGGCATGATACCAGAGTATTGTTAAGCCGGCGCGGCAATTGAATGCACAGCGTAAAAATAGTGGCTTTAATAACAGGCTGCTATCTATCCACAGACCTGTGAATAACGGGGATTAAATGAATAGCCGCACCAGACCGTCAAACGCCATAAAAAAAGGCCGCCGGGTGGCAGCCTTTTAACGCGCAATGTTATCTGCAATTAAGCGCTTGCTGTATCGTCTTCTGATGCCGCATCAGCGTCACTTGTCGTTGCTTCAGCGTCGCTGTCCGCCTCTGGCGCAACGTCGGCCATCAGGTTGTCCAATTCATCCTCGTCATCGTCATCATTGTCGGTTTCGTCGACACCAACGGCGCGTCCAAGGGTTGCTTGTTGTTCAGCTTCGTCTGCGCTGCGGGCGATGTTCACAATCACGGTCGCATCAACTTCGGCATGCAGGGAAACGCGAACTTTCTCTAGGCCAAGTGTTTTTAAGGCACGGTCCAGCACCACTTGCTGACGGCCAATGGTAACCCCAGCCTCAGCCACGGCTTCAGCAATATCGCGTGCCGTGACCGAGCCATAGAGCTGGCCTGATTCGCCAGCGGCGCGGATGATCGGCACCGTTAAGCCGTCTACTTGGACAACAACTTTTTCTGCTTCGGACTTACGGTCAAGGTTTTCCGCTTCCAGCTGCGCGCGCTGACCTTCAAACACTGACAGGTTACTTTTTGTTGCCCGCAAGGCTTTCTTGCGGGGCAGCAGGTAATTCCGGGCGAAACCAGGCTTGACAGTGACCACGTCACCCATTTGCCCCAGTTTTTCAACGCGTTCCAGAAGAATGACGTCCATCTCTGTGTCTCCTCGTGTGCCAGTATCCCTGGCCGCTTCGTTTAAACCAAACCGTGTTGTTTAACGATCCTGGTCATCATCATCTGCGACATCATTGTCGCGGTTTCTCTCATCTTTGCGGGTGCTGTTTGCAGCCCCAAGGCGCTGGCTTTTTAAGCGCAGCACATGTTTCTTCAAATCAATCCACTGATCGGCCACCCCAATGATCACCAAAACGATCGACAGGTAGTTCACCGCCATCAGAAAAAACAGGTAGAAGCCGATTAACCACGTCAACCGCGCGGCGGTCTGTGCGGCGGCCAAATGAACGATGCTCAAACCACCGATGATATATGGCAAAACCCCGATAACGACCAAATTCTGCGCCAAATAGCCAAGGGTGCCGTCGAGCAACCACGCCATGATCACAACAACGCCAAGCACGGGGGCCAATTGACGCGGCAAAACCACATCGCTGAGCGCTGGGCTGGGCCGTAAATTGCGCCCGAATCGCACCAACACGCCCTGTGCCAAAGTTGCGTTGATGGCATGCATCAAGGCCCCTGATATGGCAATCATGGCCAGAAATGTGGGGGCAATCACATCGACGAATTCGGCTGGTTCCAGCTGAATCGGTGCCGATGACAGTGCTTGAATCGCCACCTCGAAAAAGTTTAACAGGAACTCCCGTATCACCATTTCGATCCCATCGCTGGCGGCATAAATGACGGCTGCGATCATCCAAGCTGCGGCGATGCCCGCCCACCAGACGGTTAACTGTCCCGCTGGATACCATTCTATGGCGCCGGTTGCTTTGTCGCCTGCACGGGCCAGCAGCGCGCGTTGCAGCAAAATGACTGCCGGCGCACCGATGACCGCCAGATAGCCGAGACCGACCAACACGGTGGTCGTCAGCGCAATCGCCACGCTGCCCCCCACGACCGCGACCGCCGCCAGACGATAGCCCATTGCCAGACCGAGGCAATAAATTGGCAGCGGGGCTAAATACGCAAAAATCAACGCCCCGGGCTGGCCGATGGCGACCGCCAGGAGTAACGCCGCGCTGAGAAGTCCGGCGGCAAGGGTGGCGATGATATTTTTGGGCATCATTCATGACTGCTCTGGTATGACCACGCGGGGCGACGTGCCCCTTAGCTCAGCACGTACGGCAACAGTGCCAAGAACCGGGCGCGTTTAATGGCACGGGCAAGCTCGCGTTGCTTTTTGGCTGATACAGCGGTGATCCGGCTTGGAACGATTTTGCCGCGCTCTGACACAAAACGCAGCAGCAGTTTGGTGTCTTTATGATCAATCTTTGGCGCATTGGTGCCAGAGAAGGGGCACGATTTACGGCGACGAACAAACGGACGGCGCACGGCGGCCCGTGAAATCGACAAAGTGCTCATGCTGACTCTCCTGCTGGTGTCGTTGCTTCGGGCGCATCTGTACTGCCATCATCTTGGGTGGGGGCATCGCGCCGTGGGGCCCGATAACCGTCATCCCGTCGGCGGTCACCTCTGTCACCTCGGTCACCGCGGTCGCCGCGATCACCTCGGTCGCCGCGGCCTGCCGGCCGATCAGATTTTGACTGCATGATAACCGACGGACCTTCTTCGTGTTCATCAACACGCAAGGTCATGTAGCGCAGAATATCTTCATTGAGGCGCATATTACGTTCCATCTCGAGGACAGCCTCACTGGGCGCATCAATGTTGAAAAGGACGTAATGTGCTTTGCGGTTTTTCTTGATGCGATAGGCCAGCTTACGAACGCCCCAATACTCTTTCTTTGGGACTGTGCCGCCCAAATTGGTGACGATCTCCGAAAACTGTTCGGTCAGCTGATCAACTTGTGCATTAGAAATATCTTGGCGTGCCAAAAACACGCATTCATAGAGCGCCATGTGCTCTCCTTACGGATAATAGGTTGCCGCCATTGGGCGGTCCACAGCCGACAACGTCGGCAAGGAGCTATGTATAAGGGCTAAAGACCTAGCCACAGATTGCCGGACTATACAAATATTCGCTTTAGGTGCAAGCAAAATGGTCGGACGCCGCTGGCCTTGACAAGCTCGGAGCGCTTCCGTCATGTGTCGGGGTCCAAAATCAACAAGCAGGGAGATCAGCGCAATGGCATCACAATACTTAGGGCAGGCCTTTGTCTGCCCTGGCCAGGGATCGCAAGCTGTGGGCATGGGGCAGGCGCTTTATACGGCATTTGCCGAGGCGCGGAACGTCTTTGACGCCGTCGATGATGCTTTAGGGGAAAAGCTATCAACGGTTCTGTTTGATGGCCCTGAAGATGCCTTAACGCTGACCCGCAATGCACAGCCCGCGTTGATGGCGGTCAGTGTTGCTGTGGTGCGGGTGCTCGAGGCCCGCAGTGGGCGTTCCCTAGCAGCGATGGCAGATTACATTGCCGGTCATTCCCTCGGCGAGTATTCAGCGCTGGCGGCCGCTGGAGCGCTGGAGATTGGAGACGCCGCCCGTTTGTTGCGGTTGCGCGGCGAATCAATGCAAGCTGCCGTGCCTGTTGGCGCGGGCGCAATGGCAGCTGTTCTCGGCCTTGGCCTGCCAGCGGTTGTGGATATTGCTGCCGCAGCAACCCGCGATAGCGGCGCTGTGTGCGATGTTGCCAATGACAATGCCGACGGCCAAGTGGTCGTCAGCGGCGCCCGCAGCGCCGTTGAACGCGCTGTTGAATTGGCCAAAGAGGGCGGTGCGAAACGCAGTATTTTGCTGCCGGTCAGTGCGCCCTTTCATTGCGCCATGATGGCACCTGCCGGTGAGATTATGGCCGAGGCATTAGGGGCTGCTGATGTGAAGGTGCCAAGTGTCCCCGTTGTGGCCAATGTCACCGCCACGCCCATCAGTGATCCCGCCGAGATTCGCAGGAATTTGGTCAAACAGGTCACCGGCATGGTACGCTGGCGTGAGTCGGTCCTCTGGATGGCTCAAAACGGTGTCAACAAGGTGGTGGAGGTTGGCTCTGGTAAGGTTTTAACCGTGATGAATAGACGCATTGATAAAACCCTGTCCGGGTCCGCGTTGAGTGACCCAGAAACGATTGATGCATTCATCGCTGAGCTTGGCTAATCGGTCTCTGATGCCACGGAAATTGGCGCGTTGATGAAGGAGTGAATATGTTTGATTTAACAGGCCGGACGGCTTTGATCACAGGAGCAAGCGGCGGCATTGGCGGCGATATCGCACGGGCGCTGCATCGCAATGGTGCCGCCGTGATCCTGTCGGGGACGCGGGCCGCAGCGCTTGAGGCCCTTCAAGAGGAGCTTGGTGATCGCAGTCACGTCATTACCGCAGACCTCGGTGATGGCGCCTCGATTGACGCCTTGGCCAAACAAGCGGACGCCAAGGCGGAAAATGGTGTTGATATTTTGGTCAACAATGCTGGCGTCACCAAAGACGGCTTAATCATGCGGATGAAGGATAGTGATTGGGAGGATGTCTTGCGAATCAACCTCACGTCCAGTTTTCGGCTGTCACGGGCGCTCATCCGGGGCATGATGAAACGTCGCTGGGGGCGAATCGTGGGCATTTCCTCGGTTGTTGGGGCGACAGGCAATGCAGGGCAAGTAAACTATGCGGCCTCGAAAGCAGGGATGATCGGGTTTACAAAATCGCTGGCCCAAGAGGTGGCCAGTCGCGGGGTGACGGTGAATGCTGTGGCCCCCGGTTTTATCGAAACGCCGATGACAGATGTTTTGCCTGACTCTCAGAAAACGAAGCTTTTAGAGGCAATTCCGGCGGGTCGGCTCGGAACCGGCAGTGATATCGCCGCCGCTGTCAGTTATTTGGTGAGCGAAGAAGCCAGTTATGTTTCGGGCGAGACCCTGCATGTGAATGGTGGCATGGCAATGCTTTAAAAACCGTCGCCGCGTGCTTGTATCAAGGGATCTTGGTTGAGCGCTTGGCATTTCTGTGTGAAGTATGGTATCTGCCCGCGTTATGAATGAAAGACGCCTTTGGCCAAAGAGTATTTTGTTGCATCTCCCTCAGGTCGCCTGAGAGGTGATACAAATTTGGTTTCATCTGGCGCAGCCAAGTTTATGCGTACCGTCAAAAGGATTAAATACATGAGCGATGTTGCCGATCGGGTAAAAAAAATCGTTGTCGAGCATCTCGGCGTTGACGAAGCCAAAGTGACCGAGGGAGCCAGCTTTATTGATGATCTTGGCGCTGACAGCCTCGATACTGTTGAGCTTGTCATGGCATTCGAAGAAGAGTTTGGGTGCGAAATTCCAGATGATGCAGCGGAGACAATTTCCACGGTCAAAGATGCGATCGTGTTTATTGAAGCGAATACCTAATAGGTGAAATGGGCCGTGCGTGGTGTGTTATCCCGGTAACGTCAGGCGTACGGCTATTTCATGATGTGACTTAAGGCTTGCGCGGATAGGCCATCATAAACCGATCTGTAACGGATCCTCTTTTGACGGTCTTCATCTCGCATGCGGGGCGAGGTTTGTGATGAGACGGGTTGTCGTTACGGGAATGGGTATGGTGTCGCCGCTTGGTTGTGGGGTGGCGCCATCATGGGCGCGCCTCATCAATGGCGAGTCAGGAATTAGCGCGCTCGACAGCCCTGATTTTGCGGATTTGCCCGCACGTCTTGCCGGTCAAATCAAGGTCGGGGATGCGGCCGATGGTCTGTTTGATCCAGACTTGGTAATGCCACCGAAAGACCAACGCAAGATTGACCGTTTTATCCTCTTTGGTCTCGCAGCTGGACAAGAGGCGATTGAAGATTCTGGATGGAAGCCAAGTGGCGAAGAAGATCAGAACCGCACCGGCATTTTGATCGGCTCGGGAATTGGCGGGTTGCAAGCGATTGCCGATACAGCCGTCCTGTTGAAAGAACGTGGCCCGCGCCGAGTCAGCCCGTTTTTTATTCCCTCAGCGTTGATCAATTTGGTCTCCGGCCAATTATCCATCAAATACGGCTTTCGTGGCCCTAACCATGCGGTTGTCACTGCTTGTGCGACGGGCGCGCATGCCATTGGCGATGCAGCGCGCTTGATTCAATATGATGATGCTGACGTGATGGTGGCTGGCGGCTCAGAAGCGGCGGTATGCCGGATTGGCATGGCCGGATTTGCGGCCGCGCGTGCCTTATCAACAAGCTATAATGAAACGCCTGAAAAAGCCTCACGGCCTTGGGATAAAGGTCGCGATGGCTTCGTCATGGGTGAGGGGGCGGGGGTTGTCGTTCTCGAAGAATTAGAGCATGCGCGCGCTCGTGGTGCGAAGATTTACGCAGAAGTTGTCGGCTATGGCCTGTCCGGAGATGCCCATCACATTACGGCCCCGGCGGCCGATGGCAATGGCGGCATGCGGGCGATGGCGGCGGCCCTCAAACGGGCGCAAATTTCACCGGATAGTATTGATTATATTAATGCCCATGGCACCTCCACCCCACTAGGTGATGAGATCGAGTTCGGGGCGGTTAAACGGTTGTTTGGCAGTGCGGCAGAAACAGTCTCAATGTCATCTACAAAATCAGCTGTTGGCCATTTACTGGGCGCCGCTGGCGCTGTTGAAGCGGTATTTTCGATCTTGGCCATGCGCGACAATGTGGTGCCGCCAACTTTGAACCTAGAAGATCCATCAGATGAGTGCTTTGGCATTGATCTGGTGCCCTTACAGGCGCGAGAGCGGCCAGTTCAAACCGTGTTGTCCAATTCTTTCGGTTTTGGTGGTACCAACGCTTCATTGGTCCTCTCGACTCCTGAGTAAATGCGGCGGCTGTGATGTTCACCCGCCTCATCTTGTTGCCAGTCGTGATCGCCAGTGCGATTTTAATGGGGCTTTGGTGGGGGCATCATGAAATTGGCGCTCCGGGGCCTTCACGCACCGTTACCAGGGTTATTATTCCAGCAGGACAGGGGCTGGACGGGATTAAACAGGCCTTAACTTCGGCGGGGATCATTCGCCATCCGTGGTTGTTTGATTTGGCTGCGCGAATCAGTGACCAGGCCCGGCAATTGAAGGCAGGTGAGTTTGATTTTCCAGCTGGCGCGAGCATTGCCGACGTTTTGGTGATTCTGCGTCTTGGGCGCAGTGTTGTTTATAAACTGACAATCCCCGAGGGGCTTTCCAGTGCCGAAATTGCCGACCGGTTGCGCGCTGAGCCAGCACTTTCAGGCGATATCATGGACATCCCGGTGAACGGCGCTTTGTTGCCGGAAACCTATTATTTTTCGCGTGGCGATCAGCGGGCAGATATCCTGCAACGGATGCGTGATGCGATGGCGAAGACAGCAGACCGTCTTTGGCGTAGCCGGGCCAATGATCTGCCTGTCTCAAGCCTTCATGATGCGGTGACGTTGGCGTCAATCGTGGAGAAAGAGACAGCTGTCGCAGCTGAACGTGAGGTCATCGCCGGTGTGTTCATGAACCGTTTGCGCAAAGGCATGCGCTTGCAATCAGACCCAACGGTTGTTTTTGCTCTCACAGGTGGTCCGCCGTTGCCACGCGCTTTAACCCGCCGAGATTTAAAACAGCCTCATCCCTATAATACCTATCTCATAAAAGGCTTGCCGCCGGGGGCCATCACCAACCCTGGTGCGGCGGCATTGGCGGCTGTCATGCAGCCTGCGAAGACGCCCTATTATTATTTTGTGGCCAATGGCAAAGGCGGCCACGCTTTTGCCGAGACCTTGGCGAAACATAATCGTAATGTGGCGGCATGGCGGCGCTTAAACCGCAAATGAGCTCATGTATATCACCTGAGCTTTGAGGCTTAGAAAAGGTTGATGGGCCGCCTCAGGAGCGGCAAAGGGAGAGGAAAATATGCGCGGTGCAGATGTTATTGCTCAAGGGTTAGCAGCAGCGGGTGTGGAGGTTATTTTTTCCCTCTCCGGTAATCAAATCATGGTCATTTATGATGCCTGCATTGAGGCCGATATTCGGGTGATCCATGTGCGTCATGAGGCCGCCGCCGTCTATATGGCAGAGGCCTATGCACAGCTTACCGGCGGAATTGGTGTCGCCTTGGTGACCGCCGGGCCAGGGTTAGCATCGGCCATGGGGCCAATGTTTACCGCGATGATGTCCGAATCGCCCGTGCTGCTGTTGAGCGGCGACTCGCCGATTGCCCAAGATGGCAATGGCGCCTTTCAAGAGCTTGACCAAACCGCGATTTCAGCGCCGTTGACGAAAGCCTCAAAACGGCCACAGACAGCCGAAGCCATCAGCACTGACTTAGCGGATGTGATCTGCTTGGCGCGCTCTGGACGCCCAGGACCAGTCCATTTGGCCCTCCCTGTTGACCTGTTGATGGCCGCAGCAAGTCTGAATGATGATTTTAATCATCAAATTAAGAAAATAGAACAACGCCCTGATAAAAAAGAGATTAAAGATATTGTTTCAGCACTTGAAGCGGCTAAAAAACCGCTTATCGCTGTTGGCCCCGCGCTGACTTCAAGCCGGATCGGTGCTGTATTGACACATTTGAGCGACGCTGTTGACGCCCCTGTTATCGCTTTGGAAAGCCCACGCGGGTTGCGTGACCCAGCCATGGGGCGATTTGCAGAGGTTTTGGCACAAGCAGATTTGATCGTGACCATTCAAAAACCAGCGGATTTTATGCTTGGATTTTTAGCACCGCCAGCGGTTGATGCTGGTTGCACGGTGATGATGATTGACCCTGATGGCGATGTTTTGCGTGCTGCCCAAGGCAAGCTTGCAGAGCGTTTGAAGCGAACCGTGGTGGCAGATGGCCTGGCCAGTATTGAAGCGCTGACCGACGCAGGGGCGGGCGGCAGTGGCCGCCAGCTTTGGCGGCAAGAGGTTGCGCAGGCGATTGCTGCCCGCGTTGCTGTGGATGGCGCCGGATGGATGCCCATGCATCCGGCAACAGCTTGCGCGGTGATCGATGACTTTACCCGCAATGCCAAAGACTGCATCCATATTGGTGATGGCGGTGAATTTGGCCAATGGGCACAGGCTTTGGTGACCGCGCCCACGCGGGTTATTAATGGTCCCTCGGGCTCGATTGGGGGCGGCTTGTGTTATGCTATCGCTGCCAAACTTGCGCGGCCAGAGGCGACGGTTGTATTGACCATGGGGGATGGCAGTGCAGGGTTCCATTTAAGCGAGATTGAGACCGCCCATCGTTATGGCATTGCCATCATTGCCGTTGTTGGCCATGACGCAAAATGGAATGCGGAGGTGCAATTGCAGATCCGCGATTTTGGCCCGAACAGAGTCTTTGAAACCGAATTAAACATGACGCGCTATGATACGGCAGCAGAGGGGCTGGGCGGTTATGGCGCGCATGTCCGCCAGACAGCAGCCTTCCGCGAAGCCATGGCGGCGGCCGATGCCAGTGGCTTACCAGCGCTTATCTCTGTTGAGATTGAGGGTCTATCAGCACCTTCTGGTCCCAGTCATTAACCACAGGAAGGCGGCGGCAGATTATGCTGTGTCAACCTGCCAAGTGCGCCCGCCCATCAAAACCTCTCGGATATCTTCATGGGCATTGCTGTCGGCTGCCACCGGGGTGACTTGAGCCAATAGGGCGGTTTCAAAGGTTTCCGCTGGCGCACAGTATAGGGTGCCAATGACTGTTGGAAAACCATCGCCGCCAAGCTCAGCCAGAAGCCCGGCTAAGACGGAATTGGTTTCATCATGGATCAATGCATCGTCTTCAGTGATGCCATTTTCACCGATGAGTGCCACCTCTATTGCCAGGGTTTTGGTGTTCAAGCGCAGGCATTTCTCGCGTTCTTGGCCAAAGATCAGGGCCTCGCCGTGACGGGCAACAACCAAATGGTCGGGCGCGGTTTTCTTATTGGTCACGTTATCAAAAATGCCATCATTGTAGATGATACAGTTTTGCAGGATCTCGACAAAAGAGGTGCCTGTGTGGCCGCGCGCGCGGTGAAAGGTTTCCACCAAATGTTTTTGTTGGGTATCAATTGAGCGCGCGACGAATTTAGCGCCGCTGCCAAGGGCAAAGCGACATGGCTGTAAGGGCGCATCAACAGATCCAAGCGGGGTGGATGGGCTGACCATGCCAGGCTGTGAGGTGGGAGAATACTGCCCTTTGGTGAGGCCGTAGACCTCGTTATTAAACAACAATAATTGCACGTCAACATTCCGGCGCAGAAGATGCATCAGATGATTTCCACCAATTGATAGGCCATCGCCGTCGCCAGTGACAATCCAGACATCTAATTCGGGATTGGCCAGTTTGACGCCTGTGGCGACAGCCGGCGCGCGTCCGTGAATGGTGTGAAAGCCATAGGTCGACATGTAATAAGGGAACCGCGAGGAACAGCCGATGCCAGAGACAAAGACAGTTTTTTCACGAGCTGCTTCAGCTTCGGCGAGAGTCTTTTGAACAGCTTTTAAAATCGCATAATCACCACATCCAGGGCACCAGCGCACTTCTTGATCAGACGCATAATCCTTGGCCGTCAGCTTGGGAGCGGGGGTTTGAATGTTCATTTTAAGCCTCGAGGAGTTGGCGAATACGGTTTTGAATTTCACTGACTTGGAACGGCTGGCCCGTCACCTTCGTGAGGGAAACAGGCTCAATCCCTGTTTCAGCGCGCAGTAAGCTGGCCAATTGCCCGGTGTTCATTTCTGGCAGCAGCAGGTGATCAAATTGGCTTAGCAGGGCGGTCAAATTTCGCGGTAAGGGCCAGATGTGACGAAGTTGAATTAAACTGATGTCATGGCCATCGCCGCGGGCGCGGCGGACGGCGACCCGGGCAGCGCTATAGGGCGAGCCCCAGGTCAAAACCGCTAACCTGCCGTGGTCATTGCCGATTTCAACGGTTTGCTCTGGTAAAAAGTCAGCGATACCGGCAATTTTGCCAACGCGCGCATCGGTCATCCGCTGGTGGTTGTCGCGGTCATAAGATACATTACCGCTGTTAAAATCCTTTTCCAGGCCGCCAATTCGGTGTTCAAGCCCTGGCGTGCCTGGCACGGCCCACGGCCGTGCGCCCGTTGCCGGGTCGCGTAAATAGGGATGAAAGCCATCGCTTTCAGTCTGAAACTGCACTGGGTTTTCGGCATAGGCGGGATCGTTGAGGTCGGGGATTTCCCATGGCTCTGCCGCGTTGGCGATATAACCATCAGACAGCAATATCACAGGCGTCATAAAACGCGTGGCAATCTCAATTGCTTCAATCGCCCGCTCGAAGCAATCAGCGGGTGAGGCGGCTGCGATAACCGGCACAGGGGCATCGCCATTGCGGCCATAGACCGCTTGATTAAGGTCAGCTTGCTCGGTTTTGGTGGGCAGGCCGGTGGAGGGGCCGCCGCGTTGCACATTAATGATCACAAGCGGCAGTTCTGTGCTGATCGCCAAGCCGATGGCTTCAGTCTTGAGGGCAATCCCCGGGCCTGATGAGGTTGTGATCCCCAGCGCGCCTGCGTAGGACGCACCAATTGCGGCACAAATTGCGCCAATTTCATCTTCGGCTTGAAAGGTCACGACGCCTTTGTCTTTAAACCGAGACAAGCTATGGAGGAGCGGCGAGGCCGGGGTGATGGGATAAGAGCCAAGCATGATCTTCAGGCCCCGCAACCGTGCCCCTGCATACAAACCCCATGCCAGGGTTTCAGAACCTGTGACGGTGCGATAAAGCCCAGGATTGGTTGGCGCAGCGGGAATGTCAAACCGCTCCACGGGGGTTGGCATTTCAGCTGTTTCGCCGAATACATGGCCTGCTTTTAAAGCTGTTAAGTTTGACTCTCGAACCTGTTCATCTTTACGGAATCGGCTTTCCAGCCAAGTGGTCACCACACTGATATCACGGCCAAACATCCATAGAACCAGCCCGAGGGTCCACATATTCTTACAGCGCAAGGCCGCCTTCAGGGACAACTCAAAAGGTTTAACCGATGTCAGTGTCAGCTTGCTGATATCGAGCTCAATAATTTTAAAGCGCGCCAGACTGTCATCTGTCCGGGGGTCTTCTTGATACCCTGCTTTTGCCAAATTACGGTCGGTAAAGGTGCCGCTGTCGAGCAGGATGGTGCCACCATCGCGCAAATCAGCGAGGGAGACTTTTAACGCTGCGGGGTTCATCGCCACCAATAAATCAACAGCATCGCCATAGGTTTGAATTTCCGTCTGGCCAATGTTGATCGAATAGGCTGAAACCCCATAGGTTGTCCCAATTGGAGCGCGAATTTCTGCTGGAAAATCAGGAAAGGTTGCGAAGTCATTGCCAAATTCGGCAGCTGCGGCCGCAAACTGGGTTCCGGTTAACTGCATGCCATCGCCAGAATCGCCAGCAAAGCGGATTCGGACAAAATCCTCTCCTGGGGTGCGCGGAACGGCGCGGGCGTGAGGATTTTCCAAGCGTGAAAGTGTTGTCGTCATTGTCAAATCTCTATCGTCGTAAGCGATCATGCGTGTCCTCAAAAGAACCTGCACATCAATGAATTACGCTTGGTCGGGCGCTGGGTCAAATCAAACTAAACGTGATCCTGATACCAGACCTGGCGATGAACCGATTTAGGGTCTTGTCTGACAGCGGCAGCGAATCGGGCTTGCCGCTTGCCTTCTTTTGCGCAGGCGCTAGGGTAATGACTTTCAAACCACATGGATATGCCAATGGTGTCTCTGCCACAGCCCCCCGTTTTAACCGCCGAAGCGCAGCATTTTTTCGCCGCCGCCGCTGCGGGGCGGTTGGAATTGCAGGCCTGTAACGCCTGTGGGACGGTGTGGTTTTATCCGCGGCCAGCGTGCAGCGCCTGTGGGGCAACAGACTATCACTGGCAGACGATGAGTGGTCAGGGCATCGTCGCCAGTTTTTCAATTGTTCACCGTGCCCCGTCGCCGGAATTTCGCGCAAAAGTGCCTTATGTTGTGGCCATGATTGATCTGGCTGAAGGGCCGCGCATGATGGCGAATATCGTCGGTGATGATGCACGGGAGGTGGCCATTGATGACGCCGTTCAGGTCGTTTTTGAAGCCCGTGGTGAGGGCACCGCGATGCCGCAGTTTGAACGTGCTGGAGCGGACGAATGATATCCCTACGGAATCAAGCTGTGGTCGCGGGTATTGGCCAGTCAGAAATTGGTAAAGTGCCCAATATGTCCGCCCTCGCGTTGTGCGCGCAAGCTGCCCGCCGGGCGATAAACGATGCTGGCCTGACGATTAAAGATATTGATGGGCTGGTGACGGCTTATTCAATGACCGAACCTTACCCAGTGTTTTATGGGGCCTTGGCGGAATTTATGGGCCTGCAGTTAACCTATGGGGTTGAGCAAACCGCCGGCGGCGGCACCAGCGGGGTGATGATCCATGACGCCGCTTTGGCGGTGATGAGTGGTCGTGCCAAAGCGGTATTGGTGGTCTCCGGCGATAATCGTGCCACAGGCATGGGCCGGGATAATGCCGTCTCTGCCCTGGCGGCCTGGGGACATCCGGAATATGAATATCCGTATGGTGGCTTTATTCCGGCCTATTATGCGATGATTGCCCGCCGCTATATGCATGACTATGGGGTCACATCTGAAGATCTGGCGCAGGTTGCTGTGACGCAACGCGCGCATGCGTTACTGCACCCGAATGCGCACATGAAAACCCCGCTGACGGTTGAACAGGTGTTGACCTCAAAATGGATTGCAGAGCCGTTCAGGCTGTTTGATTGCTGCCTGATATCTGATGCGGCAGGGGCGATGGTGATCACGCGTGCGGACCATGGCCGCGACCTAAAACAAGCGCCTGTCTATCTTTTGGGGGCCGGGGAATCGTTTACCCATGAGCATATTTTGGCGGCCCCATCGCTGCTGCGCTCTGGGGCGCATATTGCCGCTGAACGGGCCTATGAAATGGCCGGACTTGCGCCAAGTGATGTTGACTTTGCAGAGCTGTATGACTGTTTTACAATCACCCCTATGCTGCTGGCAGAGGAATGTGGTCTTGCTGCCGAAGGCGAAGCGGCGCGCCTTTGGCAAGACGGCCATGGGGGCATTGCGGGAACTCTGCCGATCAATACCCATGGCGGCATGTTGAGCCATGCGCATGCGGGCGCAACGGGGGGCTTATTTGATAGCATTGAAGCTGTGGAACAATTGCGCGGCAGTGCTGGTGCGCGGCAAGTTAAACGGCATGAGATCGCCCTTGTGCATGTTGAAGGCGGTATCATGTCCAATCATTCAACTTTGTTATATGGGGCGCAGCCGGTATGAGCGATGATGAAGATCGTAATAAGGGCGATGGCAATACCCCACGCGGCTTATTCTTTGACGATTTTAATCTTGGGATGGAGCTGGAAAGCCCCGCCCGGACCATCACAGCTGCCGACATTACCAAGTTTGCTGATCTAACCGGTGATTTTAATGAACTCCATATTGACGCAGAATATGTCCGTGACACCCCCTTTGGTGAGGTTATCGCCCATGGTCCCATGGTATATGCGATTGCTGCGGGTTTGGCCTTTGCCAGCGGCGTTAATAGCGGCACGCTATTGGCCTTATTGCAGGTCGATAAGTGGCGGGTTCTTGCACCCACCAAGCATGGCGATACAGTGCGTTTGATGCAAAAAGTGATCGAGAAAAAACGCACATCTCACCCGGATCGGGGGATTGTAAAATTCGACCGCCGGGTCCTCAATCAACGCGATATTGTGGTGATGGAAATGGAAGCGACCATGATGTATCGCTGCCGCGGTGATGCAAAGGCTTAATGCAGGCAAATCAGGCTTAGCAGGTAAAGCAGGGGGGGGGAATGGCAGAACACGGCATCTTAGCAGTCTGGAATAATCGTGATCCAAAAATAAGTGCAGAGTATGAGCGCTGGTATGTAGAAGAGCATTTACCCGAGCGGCTTGCCGTGCCGGGATTTCACTTTGGCCGTCGATACCAAGCTGTTGATAGCGCTGCCGCTCATCAGTTTTTCACTTATTACGAAACCCGCGATATGAGCGTGTTTTCAAGCCCGCAATATAAGGCCTGTTTAGCTGCGCCCAGTCGTTGGACACAGTTCATCATGGCCCATTGGTGGGATATGGTGCGCGCTTTGGCGGTGCGGGTAGATGGCGTTCGGCCAGGTTTAACTGGTGGCTATGCTGTGGTGGCGCGGGTGAACCCTGGAAAACAGGATATGGAAGCAGTGCATCGGGCGGCCAAAAAGCTCTTTGCCATGAAGGGCGTCTTAGGCGGTGAGGTTTGGCAGGCTGTAGATGATGACAACCGGGCAACAACCGAGGCTGGTTTGCGATCTGCGAAAGATGAAAATATTGGCGCGGCATTGGTTCTGCATCTCGCCCATGCGGCCGACGCGGCGGCACTGCTGAAAGCCTCAGAGCTGACGGCGATTAACGCGGAGTCTGTTGATCTGTATCAATTAATCTGCGCCCTTGAGGCCCCCCACCGCTTTTCTCGATCCGTGCTGTGAGGGTCTTATTATTACAAGGCGCGAATATGGAATATCTCGGCCGCCGAGAGCCTGAATGGTATGGCACAACCACAGCTGGCGAATTAGATCAAATTGTCACCGACGCGGCTGTTGAACGTGCGGTATCGCTCGACATTTTTTACACAAATATTGAAGGCGAGGCGATTTCCCGGATTTATCAGGCCGAACGTGACGGGGTTGCGGGATTAATTATGAACCCAGCGGGTTTTCTGTATGCAGGTTTTGCACTGAGGGATTGTCTGCAGGCCATATCGCTGCCGTATATCGAGGTGCATATGACCAATATCGATAAGCGCCAGCGAACCTCCGTTACGGCCCCTGAAAGCGATGGTATGATCACAGGCTTGGGCGTTCGTGCCTATATTCTGGCGCTTGATGCGATAAAGGGCCTGATCGAGGATGCCGCCTAAAGCGCAGCGCGTTTAGTCCCAATCAGGTGCCATGGTGAGGTTGAGGCCGTCATGCTGCTCGCCGAGGAAGACCTGACAGGCCAGCCGAGAGCCTTCTTTAACCTCGAAGGCTTCATCCAGCATATCTTCTTCATCACCCGTGGCGTTGCCAACCCGCGCCATATCATCGGCCGCGATATAGACATGACAGGTGGCACAGGCACAGGATCCACCGCATTCAGCTGCCATCCCAAGATTAGCGTCATAGATGACATGCATGAGAACGTCACCAGCTTTAAATTCCAGCGCATGGGCTTTGCCGTCACGGTCGGTCACAGTCATTTGCATTGTCGTATTATCCTTCTCATCGACAGAGGGTGGCAGCGATTGCCCTTATGACGTCACTTATCGCGCTTGACCGTGTAAATCAACCGCTGCCAAACATACAAAGTCATTCCGCCGCTTTTGTCTCGCGGTCAAAGCGTTCCCAATCGAAGGGCAGTGGCTTTTTATCCAGGAAATCGCGCACCGCGTTTTTATGGTAACTGGAGCCCATCATAACGGCTTGGACCGCGGCCTCCATTTCAACCAAGGCTTTGGCATCAAGGTTAAAGGATTGATTAAGAACAACTTTAGCAGCGCCAGTAGCATCGCGAGAACCGCTCTGCATTCGCCGGGCCAATGATTGCGCCGCTGCCATTAACGCGTCAGCAGGGTAAATTTCCATCGCAATGCCAAGTTGCTTGGCTTCTTCAGCGAAAACCGGACGGCATGAAAACACCAATTCCTTGGCTTTTTGCAGGCCAACAATGCGCGGCAAGGTATACATGACGCCGACGTCTGGGACCAAGCCAATGCGCCCGAAGACGCTACAAAAACGGGCACTTTCACTGGCCAGCACAAAATCAGCGGCCAACGCCAGACCAAAACCACCACCGTATGCTGCGCCATCAACAGCAGCGATGACAGGCATTTCCAGGTTTAAAAAGGGTTGGAACCAGTCATGGATTTGATAAATCCGTCGCCGATCACCGCTGGTGGTTCGGCCATCCATATTGTTTAAAGACCGAAGATCGCCGCCAGCGCTAAAAACACCATCGCTGCCTGTGATGATCATCACATCAACATCTTCACGGTATTGCATATCGCGGACCAAGGTTAACAGGTCCGCTTTCAGTTCAGCGGTAAATGGATTGCGTTGTTTAGGATTATTAAAAACAACTGTGGCGATGCCGTCGACAACGTCCACAGTCATGGCAGTATAGCTTGCAGTCATAAGAAACCTCCGGGAAATATTTTCACCTATGGTGCCTATTGTGTTGGCCTTTGCAAGGCTTAGCTCATGGAAAGTGACAAATTCCAAAAGCGTGAAAAGGCATATCACTCGTTGAGGAAACATGGCAAAATAACACAGATAGCATACAAATTGATGAATGAAGGTGAGATTAATGACGACTGCCGGACCACAAAAACAGTCTCCTTCGGGGAGTCGTATCGCCTTTATTCAGGCGTGCTGGCATAAAGATCTTGTTGATCGTTGCCGTGACTCATTCATCAGCGATATGTCGAAGGCAGGGGTTGGCGATATCGATGTGATCGACGTCCCAGGAAGTTTTGAAATCCCCCTACAGGCAAAACGCTTGGCGGCGACAGGCCGCTATGACGCTATTGTCGCTGCCGGATTGGTGGTTGATGGCGGCATTTATGCCCATCAGTTCGTGGCGACGGCGGTTATTAATGGTCTGATGCAGGTGCAATTGGAAACTGACACACCTGTGTTATCGGTGGTCCTGACGCCGCACCAATTCCATGAGATCGAGGCACATCACGATTTTTTCTTTAACCATCTGGTGCAAAAGGGTGCTGAGGCAGCCTCGGCTTGTCTTGCGGTATTGGCCTTGGCTGACCGTTAAGCTGGATTAATGACGGTATTCTGGTTCTTCACGATCAAGAATACGCTTCATCGAGGTGAAATGGCGCTCTGCGACGAGCGCGCGTTCACTGCTAAATTGTTGGCGGGTGGTTTCCCGAACCCGGTCGGAAATCGTCCGCAGTTTGCTGCCTGTTGAGCGGGCCAAAACCTGAAACTTTGCCGCCCGCTCAAGGTAATACAGATCGTTAAAGGCTTCGGCGATATTGGCCCCTGTGGTCATCACACCATGACTTGCCAGCATCAGGATCTGATTATTGCCAAGCTTGCTGGCCATGCGCTCGCCTTCGTCGGCGGATAGCGCTAAGCCCTCGTAATCATCATCATAGGCAATGCGGCCATCAAACATCAGGGCGTTTTGCTCGCACATTTCTAAACGTCCCTTTTCCATGAGCGTCAATGCGGTTGCATAGGGCTGATGGGTATGCAGGACAGCAGTTGCGCCCGGCGCGTTTAAGTGCACCCGACTATGAATAAAAAAAGCCGTTGGCTCGACCTCATTATGGCCTTCGACAACCTCGCCATCTTTATTGCAGAGGACAAGCGAAGAAGCCGTAATCTCTGACCAGTGATAACCATAGGGATTGATCAGGAACAGAGTCCCGCGAACCACGCCATCATCATCGGGAATGGCAATCGAGAAATGATTACACACTCCCTCATGAAGGTCATAGCGTGCTGCCCATCGCAGGGCACAGGCCAAATCAACCCGCAGATCATCAATCATGGTCATGGTCGCAATCCCCAGAGAATAAAAACCCAACGCTACCGGATTGCGCCGCAGCCGTCTAGGTCCGTGAGGCACATCTTTTGCCGCTTAACCGGCATTCATTTGCGGGCAACGTGCGCCATGACCACAGTCCGGGGTGGCCCCGGGAGCAACATAACGATCACAGCGTTTGCAGCGGACCAAATCTTCGACCTGCGCCGAACGGGCGCTTTTCGGACGATGTTTTTCGGCCCTGTCACGGGCTTCTTTCATCTTCCCAATCAGTCGGAAAGCGGTAAACACCGCACCGATGATGGCCACCAAGGTCAGTAATTTAGAAATCGAAAACAT
>JBELLC010000151.1:0-5440 GCA_042088965.1 Nisaea sp.
TCGCGGCGTTCTCGGCCCGGTTCATAAAGAACAGCGCGGCGAACAGCCCTGCTGCCGCCAGTGCAAGCGGCGACACGTGTCAGTCATAACAAATGCATGCAAGACGGCAACTAAAAATTGTATATCTACAAAAAAAGCAGATGGTTGATGCACATTTGATACAAAGTTCAGCGCCGGTAAGTTGGCGGTGAATTTAATCTCGAATGCACGCGCTTGCCATCACGGGTGGCCAAGTCAATTGCCGCGCCGAAATCCATCGCCGCACGACGCCCCGCGTCCACGGCCCCCCGCCTCCACGGCTCCAAGGCAGCGTTGAAGCGGCCCGCGACCGTAAACGTGCAGAGTGCCTTCTGGTGGAATTTGAATTCAACAGGCGGAAAAATGAGGTGTCAGGAGAACCACGGAATTTAGAGCCGAAGCTGTCTGCCCGGCCAGCTCGCGCCAGCGTGATGGCGTGGCGGTAGGAAAGGAGACGCGAACTCTCCCCTTTTTAGGGACGGGTTCTTCGCCTGCCAATGACTTTTTCGTGGTCATCCCGTGTCGCGTTGCCAGCCCCACCAGGCCAATATGGCTTCACCCATGATGAGGCGGCGATCATTGGCGTTTAACCAGGGTATCTCTTCGGTAAACAGGGTGGCACAGGCGCGCCAAGAGAGGGGCATTTTGGTAATATCGGTGCCCCAAAAAACCCGCTCAGGTCCAAAGGCGTCAAAAATCTGCCGCAGATAGCCTTGCATGGTAATGAAAGGATATGGTTCGGCCGAATATCCTGGCAAGCCAGTGGCTTTGACCGCAATATTTGGGTATTTTGCCAGGGCCAATAGGGCCGGAATGTGGGCCATGGCGGCGTCATCTTTTAAGGTCGTATTGCCGCCGCGCCCGCCGAGGTGATCAATGGTCAATTTCAAATCTGGGAAGCGCGCCGCAATGCCAGCCAAATCGGCAAATGAGTCTGTCGCCAGCAGCGCAATCGGAACATTTGAGGCCTCAGCGGCAGCCCACAGCCAGTCTAAACGGCCGTCACGGGCCCAGCTGCGATATGGCTCTTTCAGTAATAAAAATCGTAAGCCCAGCATGCCAGGGTGTTGCCGCCAGCTGGCAATTTGGGCCGCGGCGCGGGGGTTTTCCAGTGGCAGCGATCCCATAATCGCAAAGCGCCCTGGATAATCCTGCACCGCAGCGGTTGCCAGCGCGGTTGCGTTTGGATCCCAGCTGGGCGGATGAATAATCGCAGCATCAATACCGTCGCGATCCATCATAGCAATCGCCTCGGCGGCGGTGAATGCGGTGACTTGGCGGTGGGCTTGA
Source organism: Nisaea sp. (assembly GCA_042088965.1). Lineage (GTDB taxonomy): Bacteria > Pseudomonadota > Alphaproteobacteria > Thalassobaculales > Thalassobaculaceae > TMED26. The sequence goes on from JBELLC010000151.1 coordinate 1,309, forward strand.
TTGTCAGGCAAGCCCGCGCCCCAAAGATGGATTTGGGCATCAATGATTTTCACGGCAAAGATCCTTTAAGCGATGTCCGAGCGTGCAGCTTGTCATATTTTGCTGCCCAAGACTTTAACCTTAGCTGATCTTCGAGCGCGTTACAAAACAGCCAAATCTGCTAAACTATCAATGATATTTTGATTAAACCGAGGAGATAGCCCGATGCCCCGCGTTCGTGAATTAGCCGCTGAAGATGTGAAAGACCCAGAAGCACGGGAAATTTACAACCGTTTTGCCCGCGATTATGGGCCTTTTTTGAACCAGGTTAAAGTTTTCGCCCATCGCCCGCCTGCTTTGAAACATATCATGGGGCTACTGCTTGACCTGGCAGATGAGGCGGTCTTGCCAAAGCGCTATTTGGAAATTGCCTTAGTCACGGTTTCAAAGCTGAACGAATGTACGTATTGTGTTGCCCATCATGCGCCGCGCCTAACCGATCAGGGGTTTGACTCCGAGGCGGCTTACGCCATCCTCGATGAGGTTGTCCCTGGCTTTGATGATGTTGACCATCTGGTGCGGGATTTCGCCCGTGATGTGACCGATAATTTCCAATACATGCGCGATGACAGCTTTGACAAATTACGGGCGCATTTCAGCGAAGAACAGATTGTCGAATTAACATTACGCAGCGCGCTTTGCGGGTTTTTCAACCGCTTTAATGATGTGATGCAGCTATCCATTGAAGACAGCGCCATGGTCGAGTTTACCGACAAGGGTGGTAGCGTCGATCGATTGACCGCCGCTGAATAGGGGCCACGCTGATAGTGAATTGACTAATCTCGATAAGGGCTCACCACGGCGGTATCGATGGTGTATCCAGTGTTTGCTAAAATAGTACTGACAGCGGATACGTTGAGCGTGCCTGTCAGCCATATGGGATCGTTTAGGTATTCGACATTTAACCCCGCCGCATGGCGCACATAGACGATCTGGTTGGCAGGCGGGGGGGGAACATGAATGCAGGCACCATGATAGGGGACAAGAAGAAATTCAACAACTTCGCCTTGATCAAAAGACAGCGGTGTCACATAGCCGGCAATTTTAATCTCTTGGCCATCAAGGCCGGCGGCAACATCATTGCCATCGTTCGGCTGTAGGCTGCGGATCATGCCGACACTGGCCAAATAAACGTCCATGGTTGCTTGCGAGCCTTTAAACTCATCCAGGGTTGGCATCCCCTTGAGAGGTGTGTTGCCCACAAACTCAACAGCTTGCGCATTTGCCTGCGGCGGAATGAGATCTTCCCACGTGATCTCTTTGGGGGCCGCTTGGGCGTTGCTGATTGAATATAAAAACAGCACCAGGATGGCCCCGAAACAACGCGATATTTTCATCATATTTATCACCTCTTGCGCGCCGCTTGTCCTTATGTCCGCATGACGAGGCCATCAGACAGCGATAGATAATAGGCCCTGAGCGCAGGCAGAATTGCCGCAATAGTGCCACCAAGAATAATACATAACAGCAAATACAACTCATTTATATTCAGCACATCGAGGTGTAGATAAAGCCCTGTAGCGTTTTCAATCGTCGACTGTCCGGCCCATAGGAACAGATAAACGCTTGCTGTTCCTAAAACCGATCCGGCGATAACAAGCACAACTGCCTCGCTTAACAATAATCCAAATATATGCCACGGCCGGGCGCCAATAGAACGTAAAATCGCCATTTCCCGGCGGCGTTCATTTAACGAGCCCAGCACGGAAATGACCATGCCCAGAATGGCAGTGAAAACCACCATCGCAGAAATCATCAGCAAGGCAATTTCCACATTTTTCAAGATCCGCCAAAGCTGCCCAAAGGCGACACCCGGGAGCACAGCTGAAAGGGCTTCTTCAGGGTAGTTATTTACCCAACGCTGCAAAGAAAACGTCATCATACGCGATTTTAAGCCAATAAAGAGTGCGGTTGCTGACTTTGGGGCGAGGTCCAATTGCCGGACTGCCTCGGCATTTGGCTGGCTGCCTGCGCGCGGTGCTGCGCCACTTTCCCAGCCCACATGAATGGCTTCGATGGCGCGCATTGAGATGTGAATGGTGCGATCTGCAGGGGTGCCTGTGGGCTTCAAGATACCAACAACGCGAAACGGTTTATCGGCGTGATCATTGCCAAAACTCACCCGCCCGGCGCCATGGGAAACAATGATATTGGCCCCCAGATCATAACCAAGGGCTTTAGCCACATGATGGCCGAGCACGGCGTCATAGAGATCGTCAAAGGGTTTTCCCGTGGCAAATTGCAAGGCTTGCTGGCGGCGATAGCGGTAATGCTCAAAATAGGCTTTACTGGTGCCCATGACACGGAAGCCTTTGTGGCTGTCACCAAGGGCAATCGGCACCACCCAAGCCACTTCTGGGCGGGATTTAATATCCTCAACCGTTTCCCACGTTATATTGGCAGTGGCATCACCAATCCGAAAAACCGCGTATAACAAAAGCTGAACCGCGCCAGCGCGGGCACCAATGATTAAGTCAGTGCCAGATATTGTGTTGAGGAAGCCGTTCTTGGTGCCGACGCGGGTTTTCTCCACGCCAAGCATGAGGGTAACGGATAGCGCTATTGCCAAGATTGTCAGCAGCGCCGTCAGCCGCCGGTTCAAAAGGCTGCGCCATGCAAGACGGAAGATAATCAAACCAAATCCTTTGCCACGGGCTGCACGTCAGAGACCTGTTGCAGATCAATAACACGCTCAAATTGACAGGCAATTCGCGGGTCATGGGTGACCATGAGCAGCGCTGCGGCGGTATTTTTTTGTTGGGAAAATAATAACTCAAGAAACGCCCCCTGGCGTTCGGCATCTAGGGCCGATGTCGGCTCATCTGCAATGATCAACTTGGGCGCGCTGACAAAGGCGCGGGCGGCGGCGACTCTTTGTTGTTGACCAACTGACAACTGGGCAACTTTTTGATCGGCCATCTTGGCAACGTCAATGTCCAGGGCGTCGAGGAAATGGCATGCCCGCGCCGTTTTCGCCGCAGGGGTGAGGGTCTTAAATTTGGAGAACTCTAACGCTAAGATCACATTATCCAGGACCGATAAATAGGGCAGCAGGTTAAACTGCTGAAAAATAATGCCAAGATTATCTGCGCGAAATTTATCGCGCTGCTTGGCTGAGAGGCTGGTGAGGGATTGTCCCAAGACATCTATCTGTCCGCGTTCAGGTGTAAGCACCCCTGAAATTAACCCCAGCAATGTAGATTTGCCGGAACCTGACGGCCCCACCAGGGCCGCACGCCCAGCCGCTGCAAGCGACAGCGATGCGATCGCCAGCCGAAAACTGTCCTTTTTCGCGGCAAAGCGAAACACCATATCGCTGATGGTAAGGGCGGGCGCCCCCGCGGTTGCTGTGTCAGTCACCAAAAGCCCCGGTAAGGTCAACCTGGCGCATGTCTTTTTCCACTTCAATGGCGCTTTGGCCTGCCTTGCCAATGGCCTCTACCTCAATCTCTTCAGCGGCGGCGAAGGCATCGAAATAAAGAATCTCAAGCATGGTCATTTTACCTGGATTGGCGCAGGTCATTGACCAGTGCACATGAAAGCCCGCGTGATCATCAGAGGTTTCAAACTCAGCTTCCGCATCGCTGATCGTGCAACCAGCGGCAGCTGGGGTTCGGAAAAGTTGACCGGGGGCTCCCAGGATTTTGAGGGCTGCCGCAATCTGGGCTTTTTGAGCGTCATTTTTAGCGGCATGCTCAAAACCAATAATGTCATTGCCCGGAGCCTCTAATTCAAACTCAAAAGAGGAGCCTTCTTGGGCGATTTTTAGCTCGCTGATGCCATGCGCATGACTGTCGAGTTTACGTTCGCTGGCGACAGCATCGAAGGATGCCGATAGCGTCAGCATAACCGCACCAAATGTGACATAGGGCATTAATTTTTTAATGTCCAACATAAACAAACACTCCTAACATCATGAAAAAAATATAATTATACAATTTAATCAGCGCTGCAAAACGCTCGTACATGAGTGTTCCGTGATCAGGTTTGAGCGATGGGTAGATCACAAAATGACCCGATCACCCCGCAGCATTCCCTCACCTGTATGTTATAATATTACAAAGCGGTGCCGATGCCAGCAAGCGTTTAATTG
>JBELLC010000152.1:0-5403 GCA_042088965.1 Nisaea sp.
ATCTTGCCGCGGATGGATACCGTGACGCTTATCAGACGTGTTTGGCGGCAATCGACAGCTTGTTTGAAGACCACAATATTAAGGTGTTAAAGGTCTCCCCCTGGTACCAAACGGCGCCGGTGCCGATATCGGATCAACCGTGGTTTGTGAACGCCGTTCTTGAAGTTGAAACAAGTATGGCGGCAGGCGCACTTTTACACGCGCTGCATCGTGTTGAAGACCAATTTGGACGCCAACGCCGGGTGCGTAATGAGGCGCGCGTGCTTGATTTGGATTTGCTCGATTTTAACGGTGCACGGATCAAGAGTGAGGGGGCGGGATTAACCTTACCGCATCCTCGAATGGCAGCGCGGGCTTTTGTGCTGTATCCATTGCGCGACCTGGCACCAAATTGGCAGCATCCCGAGACAGGGCGCGTTATCACCGATCTGATCCATGATTTACCTGATGTGCAAACAATCAGGCCGTTTCAGCTTTGAGCGCTGAGCGTGATCCAGACAGGTGTATGGTCAGAGGCCTTCTCCCAACCACGGGGCTCACTGTCAATATCAGCGGCAACAAGCCGGTCTACCGCCTGCGGTGATAGCATCAAATGGTCAATGCGAATGCCGTGGTCTTTTGGCCAAGCGCCGCCTTGATAATCCCAAAAGCTGTAACGATGGGGGGTGGAGTTAAGCAGTCGGAAAGCGTCGCTGTAACCGATATTTTGCAGCCGCCGAAAACACGCACGGGTTTGCGGGCGGATGAGGGCGTCGCCCGCCCAGGCAATCGGGTCGTGAACATCATCATCTTGCGGGATGACATTGTAGTCACCTGCCAGAACGATTGGGGTTTCCGTCGCCAACAACGCTTCTGCATGGCGGATTAAATGCGCCATCCAAGCAAGTTTATAGGTGTATTTATCGCCGGGGGTCGGATTGCCATTGGGCAAATAAATTGACGCGAAACGTATCCCTGCAATGGTGGCTTCAATATAGCGCGCCTGCGGGTCATCTTCATTCCCGGGCAGGCCTCGGTGAATATCCTCGATGGGGAATTTCGAGAGAATCGCCACGCCGTTATAGGTTTTTTGCCCGTGGGTGGCGACATTATAGCCAAGTTCCTCGATTTCCATGGCCGGGAAATTTTCGTCGATGGTTTTGATTTCTTGCAGCATGACCACGTCCGGCTTGGCTGTTTGCAACCATCGTAAAACATTGGGTAACCGTGCTTTTATGGAATTTACGTTCCAGGTTGCTGCGCGCATCGCCATCAGATCCAGTCTTTGTTGTGCCAGCCTCATGATGACAGATCAACGCCGATGACGGGAGCGATTTTGTCGGCCATGAGCTGTATCATGCCAGAATATTTGGTCGAGCCGTGGGATGTTGTCCACAATATGCTTGACCGTTCGGTTTAATTGACGGCTTTGGTGTTTCGTTTTGACGCGAGTTTCTTTATGAAGGATAGGGGCTGTTATCGTTTTCGCAACAGCCAGACGCGATTTGGTTTGATGCTGGGGGGAAGCATGGGCAAGTTTGTTGCGATGGCCGGGATAGTTTTGGCCGCAGTGATTGGTCATTCAATGCCAGCTATGGCCGCCGCGGCTGCTGGTGCGCCAGCAATCGATGGTGGGCAAATGGCCTTACTTTGGGCCGTGCCGTTTGCCGGTATCCTGCTTTCAATTGCGATATTCCCGCTGGTGGCGGGGGAGTTTTGGCATCACCATTTCGGCAAGATTTCTGCCTTTTGGGCATTATTGTTCATGGTGCCTTTTGCCATTGTCTTTGGCGCAGAAATGGCGCTTTACGAATTGGTCCATGTTGGCTTGCTCGAATACATTCCCTTTATCATCTTGCTGCTGTCATTGTTTACCGTCGCGGGTGGGGTGCGGTTAAAAGGGTCTTTGAAGGGCTCACCGCTGGTCAATACAGCAATTTTATTCGTCGGCACCGTGATCGCGAGTTGGATGGGGACCACAGGGGCAGCCATGTTGCTCATCCGGCCGATCATCAATGCCAATGAAAATCGTAAAAATAAAGTTCATGTGATTGTTTTCTTTATCTTTCTGGTAGCCAATGTTGGCGGCTCGTTGACCCCACTCGGGGATCCACCTTTGTTTTTGGGTTTTTTGAAAGGGGTTGAGTTCTTTTGGCCAACCACCTTCATGTTCTGGCCGATGGTTCTGGTCTCAGTAATCTTGCTGGCGCTGTTCTTTGTCATCGACACATTTTTGTATCGTCGTGAAAAGGCGTCAGGGGATGCAGAGGTAACGCGCGACGAGACGCCCGAATATGAGCCGCTTGGCCTTGAGGGGCTCATCAACTTGCCGCTTTTGGCCTGTATTGTTGGGGCGGTGCTGCTGAGTGGGGTTTGGAAGCCTGGCATTAGCTTTAATGTTTATTACGTTGATTGGGAGCTACAAAACATTACCCGCGATGTGTTGTTATTAGCCATAACTTGGGTGTCGTGGATGGTGACCAATCGTGATAGCCGCACAGCGAACGGCTTTTCGTGGTTTCCAATCATCGAAGTGGCAAAGCTCTTCGCTGGCATTTTCATCACCATTATCCCGGCAATTGCGATTTTGAAAGCTGGCTCAAACGGCGCGCTGTCGATGGTTGTCGACGCAGTCACGCAAGACGGCCAACCTGTTGATTGGGCTTATTTCTGGTTTACAGGTGTGCTGTCCAGCTTCTTGGATAATGCGCCGACTTATCTGGTGTTCTTTAACACCGCTGGCGGTGATGCGGAGACTTTGATGGGTCCCATGTCATCGACCTTGCTGGCGATTTCCGCAGGGGCCGTGTTCATGGGCGCCAATACCTATATTGGTAATGCGCCAAACTTCATGGTCAAGGCCATCGCTGAGGAGCGTGGTATCGCCATGCCAAGCTTCTTCGGATACATGATGTGGTCGGTTATTATTCTGGTGCCGATCTTCGTCTTGGTGACGCTGGTCTTCTTCCTCTAAGCTGGGGATCCGGCGAGGGGCTTCAGCCAAGCGGGCCAAGGTGGCGTGACCAATTGTCGAGAATTTCCAGGCCAAAGGGATGTGGTGGCTGGCTGGGCCCACGGTCGAAAACCTCGCCTAAACCCAGGCGGCGGGCGGTCAGGCGTTTACCGTAGCACAGCAAATGATCTATCGAGATCATAACAAAAAGTTGCAGGGGTAAGATGTGCTGAAAAGCTTTTTCGGCGTCGTCAATGCGGCCCTGCTGAAACATCTCATAAATTTGGCTTTGCACATCGGTTGCGTCAGGTCCAGGAATCATGCCGTGAAAGCCCGCCCGTAGGGTATCAATTAAATCAATGCCATTACGGCCATTGAAGAGGGTGAAAACACCCTCGGTATCTTCAACCATGCGGCGACAGTAGAGCGCGTCGCCCTCGGCTTTTAAAATATTGATTTGTGGATGGCGGCGGTTCATCTCTCTGAGAGCGGCGTTTTGCAAGCCGATACCGATATATTCCGGGGCGTTTTGAATGCCCATCGGGATTGTCGCGGTATCTGCGACGGCTCCAAAAAAAGTAATCAACGCCTCACTGCTTGCGCTTTTCACAGGCGGGGGCTGCATAACGGCCCAGGCGGCGCCATGACTGACCGCATGGGCAAGCATGTTTTGTTGGCCTTGAACGGTGTTTTCCGTGAGGGTCACACTCACGGGGACACGGCCATCGGCGTCCTCTAGCGTCCACGCCGCCAAGTGTTGCTTTTCATCTAGGCTCAACTTATTGCATTCAGTGGCTAAACCACCGATCGCCAAACCATGCGCCCCCGCAGCAATACAGCCGTTGACTTGGCGGCGGTGGGCCTCGCGGTCCAATTTGCCGTCTTGATTAAAGAAGGCGTATAACATTGGATAGACACCAAACGCGATGTCGGCAGGCATAGGCGACACTCCTAAAGCTATGAATAAACGTTGAAATACTCGATTAGTAAGGTAAAACAGCTGCAACGCATGGTAGGGATTATCCTCACGATGTCATCCATGTGATCGTTAAGCAGGTGAACGACACTATAAAAATACGTGGTGAAGATGCAAAATATTAAAGCCCTGACGTTTGATACAGGGGGGACCATTCTGGATTGGCACAGTGGTTTCCGTGACAGCTTGGCTGCCGCAGGTAAGCGCAATGGTAAAGACAGGGATTGGGCGGCAATGGCCAATCAAATCCGCAAGGCGGCGTTAAAACGTATGCTTAACCTGGGCAAGGAAGCGCCACCGACTTATAATTTTGATGGCGCCCATCGTGCCGCGCTTGACGAGGTGTTAGCGGCCAACGACATGGATGTGTTAAACGATGACGAGCGTCATCGGATTGCGTATGACGTGCCACATAACTTTAAATGTTGGCCTGATTTTCCAGCTGTTCTGCCAAAACTCCGGCAACAGTATATTTGCGCATCTTTTACGATTTTAAGCTTTCGGATCATCATCGACACCGCCCGCGCCAATGGTGTGAGCTGGGATGCGGTTATTTCTTGTGAAGCAATTGGTAAATATAAACCTTTGCCTGAGGCTTATCTGACGGCAGCAAAATACCTGCAACTTGATCCGGCAGAGATTTGTATGGTGGCCTGTCATAACTTTGATCTTGATGCTGCCAAAGCGGCAGGATTTAAAACCGCCTTTGTGCGCCGAGCAGAGGAATGGGGCATCGCCGACGCACCGGACCCAACGCCCAATCCGGCGCATGATTTCATTGTCGATGATTTCCCAAGCTTAGCTGCCGCATTAGGCGTTTAGAGGCCCGCCCATGAGCGATATTAATTTTTATCATCTGACCGTTAGCCCCCTTGAAAGGGCATTGCCAAAATTGTTGGAGCGGACGCTCGCAAATGGCAAGCGGGCGGTTGTTCTGGCCGCCAGTGATGAACGGGTGGCGGCGCTAAACAGTGAACTGTGGACCTATGACGAAAAAGCTTGGTTGCCCCATGGCAGTGCCAAAGATGGCTGTCCTGATCAGCAACCGATTTGGCTCACCCCTGACATTGAAAACCCAAATAATGCCAGCTTTCTATTCCTGACGGATGGTTGCGCGCACCCCGAGGTGGCGGCCTTTGAGCGGGTGTTTGAGCTGTTTGATGGACGCGATGATGACGCTGTTCAGGCCGCGCGGGAGCGATGGAAAAGCTACCGTGAGGCAGGCCATGACCTGGCTTATTGGCGGCAAAACCAAGAAGGTCGTTGGGAAAAAGCAAATTGAGTCAGCGGGCTGTGCTACCCTCAAAAATATAAATTAAGAAAAGAAAGGGCCCTTATCATGACTGATTTTGATACCGTGATCGATCGCCGTGACACCGATTCTGCGAAATGGGATTATCACCAAACCCCAAATGGTTCGGTGCGATGGGATGCAACCAATCCAGATCATGGGGACGATCAGGTCCTGGCAATGTGGGTTGCTGATATGGATTTT
>JBELLC010000153.1:0-4138 GCA_042088965.1 Nisaea sp.
GCTCATCAAACAGGATAACCTCTGGTTCCATCGCAATGGCGCGGGCAATCGCCACACGTTGTTGCTGGCCACCGCTTAACTCATTTGGAAAGCTGTCTGCTTTATGGCTCAGGCCAACGCGGCGCAATGCCTCATGAGCGTGCGCTTCGGCCTCAGTGCGCGGCATTTTCTTCACCTTCCGCAACGCCAAAGCGACATTTCCAAGGGCCGACATATGCGGATATAAATTGAAACTTTGAAACACCATGCCGATGCGCTGGCGCACTTGATTGATATCAACGCCTTTGGCCGTGATCTCTTCGCCCATGATACGAATACTGCCAGCCGTGGGCTGTTCCAACAGATTACAGCAGCGCAATAATGTGCTTTTACCCGAACCCGACGGACCAATGATAAACACTAATTCTTGCGGCGCGACTTGCAGATCAACGCCAAATAATACTTGCAGGTCACCAAATGACTTTTCAATGCTCACGGCGTCCACAATTGGCTGCTGACTGCTCATGTAAATCCCACGCTTGATGCAAATATGCGAAAACAAGCTGCCAGCCACAGAGCGGCCAGCAGCCTGATCATATTTACTTAGTTCGCACAGCCACTATTTGATGGTGAGCTGTCATAATTGGCAAAGCCGGGGACGCCAATACCGTCGACGACCTTATAGGCAGCGCCGCCGGCAACAGGGGCTTGACCTGTCCATTTTTCATGGATTTTCGCAATCGTGCCATCGGCCTTCATGCATTCCATGACTTTTTCGAACGTCGCCCGCATCTCAGCACTGGTGGTGTGAAACGCCATGGCACCAACACGGCCAGATGAAATCACGAGGTTTGACGGCTCAACCAACGGATTCTTCTGCGCGGTCCAGCCCATCACAGTATCGCCCGCAAAGTTTGCATCCGCCCGACCGGCGGCAACGGCTGCAATCGCATCGGCGTTTTTACCAAAACGCACCAGCTGCCATTTATATTTGTCCATCCGCTCAGGTGCTGACAACCATTTATCGTAGAAGTTACCTTTGTTGACAGCGATGGTCTTACCCGCCAAATCTTCCAAGCTGTTGATTTGCGGTGCACCCTTTTTGATCAGGAACTGAAAGTTCACTTCGAAATACGGCTCGCCGAACAGCATCTTGGTGGCCCGCTCTTTGGTGACCGTGGTCGGCGCGATGATGACACCGTATTTCCCGGCCGCTAAACCTGCGAAAATACCAGACCATTCCTGATCAATGACCTCATGCTTTACGTCCATACGCTTGGCCATTTCAGCAATAATATCGACATTATACCCTTCAACACCGCCGCTGGCTGACGCCATCACATGCGGCGAGTATCCAACATCAGCGGCAACTTTCATGGTTTCAGCAGAAGCAGCGCCTGCGGCCAACAAAGAAATCGCGATTCCCGCGATGAGTTTTTTCATCCTATCACTCCTTTGGCAAAAAATATGAAGCATCATGGCTTCATTGTGTCCAAAGGCAATCATCGCTTTGGACTAAAATAAATTTCGTAGGGTCATGTGATCATACTTTCCATGGCTTGGAAAGTCATTGATTTCGTTTGCAAAGCAATCTTTGGGCAATGCATTTCCCCATCAGAAACACTGAATTTAGGGGCGCTGCATCAGGTGACGGGCGTGGCGATCGTTTTTACATTCAAAATCGTGACCATCGACAAGCCCTGTCATCGAGCGCTAGGATATGGCTACCCTCACCACCAGCGAGCCGCATGTGACAGAGACAACGCCCCGCGATCTTATTGGTTATGCCGGTAAGCCCCCCGCGCCAAATTGGCCAAATCAGGCCCGCCTAGCCGTAAATTTTGTTCTCAATATCGAAGAGGGCTCTGAACGCTCCGTCGCTCTGGGTGACGCGGTGAATGAAACTGGCCTGACAGAAGTATCTGGCGGCCGCCACCCCGCAGGCGTCCCTGATCTGGGCCTGCAAAGCTTGTATGATTATGGTTCCCGCGCGGGTGTTTGGCGCATCTTGCGGCTGTTTCAAGAGCGCCAAATCCCAATGACCGTGTATGCCTGTGCCATGGCCTTGCAATGTAATCCTGCAATGGCCGCCGCCTTGGCCGATGCGGGTTATGATTTTGCCGGGCATGGCTGGCGCTGGATTAATCATTATGACCTTGATGAGGCAACCGAGCGGGCGCACATCGCCAAAGCTGTCGACATTATCCAGGCGCTGACAGGCGAGCGTCCCTATGGCTGGTATTGCCGTTATGCACCCAGCGAAAATACCCGCCGCCTTTTGGTTGAAGAGGGCGGCTTTCTGTATGATTCAGATTCCTATGGTGATGACCTGCCCTATTGGCAGGATTGTGACGGCCAACCGCATTTAATCATTCCGTATACCCTGGATACCAATGACCTGAAATTCGGCGCACCTGCTGCCTATGGCTCCGGCGATGATTTTTTCATCCATCTGCGTGACAGTTTTGATCAACTCTATGAGGAAGGCGCGACGGAACCAAAAATGCTGTCCGTTGGCTTGCATACACGCCTTGTCGGGCGTCCGGGCCGGGCCCGCGCCCTGGCCCGCTTCCTTGATCATGTGCTTGCCCATCCAGATGTTTGGATCACGCGGCGAGTCGATATCGCGCGCCATTGGATCGCCCATCACCCTGCCTGCAATGTAACCGCCGGAGCGTCATCTTGAAGACTTTTGACCTGGCGGCACTGTCCGCCGCTGACGGCTATAAGTTGTTGCGCAATGTGGTGACACCGCGGCCCATTGCCCTGGTAACCACTGTCGATGGTAATGGGGTTGTCAACGCCGCGCCGTTTTCGTTTTTCAATGCCATTGCCTTTGACCCTTGCATGGTTGTCCTTGGCCTTGAAGCGCGGCCAGATGGTAGCCCAAAAGACACCTCTCGGAATATCCGCCTGAACCGGGAATTCGTGGTCAATATTGTGGATTATGCCGCCGCTGAGAAAATGAACCTGTGCGCGACCCCACTTGAGCCGGGAGAATCAGAAATACCATTGGCTGGTTTCACCACCGCACCATCAACCTTGGTTGCCCCGCCGCGCCTGACCGAACTGCCCGCCGCCTTAGAATGTGTCCGTCACACGACCTTAGAGCTCGGTAATCTGCGCGAGATTGTCGTCGGTGAGGTGCGGGCGATTGCGTTGCGCGATGATGTGATTGATGTCACAAACCTGCATGTAGATGCCGCCAAGCTGGATACCATTGGGCGACTTGGCAGTAATCTTTACGCCAGTAGCAGAGATCAATTCGCCCTTGACCGGCCAGATGGCCGATAAGGCCGCTGCCCCCTGCTAGCTGTCTTTATCAAGGGTGTTTTCACCCGCCATATAAACAGCGACAGCGCTAAATCGACCCGCCGCCAAGGTGAAAAAATTGCAGTTCGATTTATACACCAATTGGCCATCGTCAAGCGTGTTCACAACCCGAAATTGAGCCGCAATGCGGCCCCCACCAGGGTCTGAGACAAACTGAAACTGATCATGCTGAACAGCGGCATGGCGGCGCCACAACCGGGTGAACATGCCGCTTATCTCGTCATGGCCGTTCAGGGTGACGCCATGGGTTTCAACCGTGAACCGGCAATCCTCACTCAGGGTTGCCAGAACAGCCGTCATATCCTCGCCATCAACAGCGGCAAAGTAACGTTTTACCAAAGCGATCATATCGCCGGGATGCGGATCATTCATTGATCTGCCCCGCCGCCACCAGTGCGGCGGCCCGCAGACCGGCGATATGTCCAAAGGTTACCGCTGTCAGCAATCCATTACCTGACAAATACCCCCAATCAGAGGGCCCAGAAACACCGCGGGCGGCCCCGCCACCTGCGAATAGGTTTGGCATTTTGCGGCCATCCTCATCCAGCACTTGAGCATCATCATCGACAACCAGACCGCCTTGGGTGTGAAACAAGGCACCTGTCACCAAAACCGCATAATAAGGCGGTGTTAAGGCCGCTTTATCAAAATGCCGCCCAAACCCATCGGTTGCCTTGAGGCGTGCCGCCTCAGCAGCATTTGCAAGGGTTTCCTGAAGGGCTGCTGCAGGCAAGCCGGTTAAGGCCGCCAATTCGGTCCCATCTGCCGCTATCTTTACCGCACCGGCGGCAAAAGCCTGCCGGTAATCTTCAAACTCCATACCAAG
>JBELLC010000153.1:4148-5375 GCA_042088965.1 Nisaea sp.
ATGACACGGCGAGCTTGCTCTGAATAGCCGGAATGCTCATTGGCAAAGCGCTGGGCGTTTTTATTGACTTGGATCGCCCCTTCCATCATCAGCGCCCAGGTGATCAAAATTCCATGGGGTTGGGCAACCGAGCCATGCCCTTGGTATGAGCCTAAATCAGCTAGACCTGCACCCAGCGCGCGCGCCCAGACGATGGCATCACCTTGATTGCCGCGATGGCCAAAATAGTCAGCTTCGCGCATGTCGGGAATTAATTCGGCGACCATTTCAGGGTTTCCGCCAAAACCATTACAGGCCAAAATCAGCGCCGCGCAGCCAAAATCATCAACTGTGCCGTCAGGGCGCGTAAACCGAATACCGACGACCCGCCCTGTATCATCGGCAAACAAGCCTGTGACATGGGCATTGGTGACCACCGGAATTTCGGCAACTTCAACCGCTCGGGTGAGCGCCCCAATTAATTCGGTGCCGGTACGTGACGGGGTGCCATGCATCCGATAGGTGCTATGGCCCGGATATAAAAAACCATCAATCACTTGTAAGTTTAAATCATGATCGCGGTTCAGCCAATCAATGGTCACGGTTGACTGCTGGCACAGCCGCCGCACCATTTCTGCATCGGTTTCATGATGCGCTTTGGCCAAGATATCAGCGGCCATTCGATCAACATCATCGTCAATGCCTTTAACTTTTTGCGCCGCTGTGCCGCAGGCCGGAATAAGCCCCGACGACAGCGCTGTTGAGCCGCTGGGCACCGCATCGCGTTCCAGCAAAACAGCGTTTCCGCCAGCCCCATGAACCGCCAACGCCGCCACCATGCCGCAGGCACCAGCCCCAATAATGACAATATCGGCACTGGCCTGAAAGCGGCCGTCATCAGCGGGTAAAACGGTCACCTTAGCCTCCCAATGCCAAAACGGCGTCATCGACCGTCGTTATTTCTGAAATCGTCGCAAGCGATGCAATGCTCGCCGCATGGTCGGCTTGCTTGAAAGCGGCGCAGCCATCAGACAGCACGATGGTGTGAAAATCGCGCACATGGGCATCACGCACCGTGGACGCAACCCCGCCATTGGTCACAATGCCACCAAAAATCAGCGTATCAATACCCGCCCGGGCCAACATCCATTCCATGCGGCTCTGATAAAAGGCGGAAAAAGCCACTTTTTCGACTTACAAATCACTTGGCTGTAACAGCTCAATCAAATCCTGGCCGAAACCACCGGG
>JBELLC010000154.1:0-5355 GCA_042088965.1 Nisaea sp.
AATAGCGCCCATTCAAAAACACGCTGCCCTGGAAAGCGACAGGTTGCCACCAACCAGGCGCCGCCTGTTCCCAAGGCCAGCACCCCAATCCCAACACCAACCATCAAGACCACTGTGTTCAACAGATAAATCGGCAGGGTTGTTGCCAGTAAATGCGGCCAGATGTTTTCCGCTGGAAACAGCGCGGTCCAGATAATCGCCAGGCTGGGGGTGATGACAATCGCCGCCACAATGAGGGCGAGCCCTGACCAACGGGTTGTCAGGCGGCGCAAAACAGGTGAGGCGACAAGCGGCGGTGTGACAAATAAGCTATTGGCCATCGCTACTGGCCCCAAGACTTCTGCTGTTCAGGGCAAGGCAGCGTCATCGTAAATGCAACCAATGTGGGGTGGGTCAATGAACCCTCTATACTTTGCGAATGATTTGCAATTGCTGTCGCACAGAAGCAAATCACCCCCCCTCACGTCAAGGCTTAATTCATGACCGCATGATAACTGCGACCATCTAACCGGGACATCACGGTGCGCGCTTAGCCGTCATATCCCTTTTTCAGCCAGACAGCGGTATCATGGAAGACACCGCCGCTGGCTGGACGACTTGGCGCTGCACTGATCAAAAGGTTGATTCCCACGCCGCCCGGAAAGGCGTGATTCGGCCAAACCCCTTCGACAATCAGCACGTTTGGCTGTAGGCCCGCGAAAATCTCGGCGTGCAGACCGACACTGCCCAGGGCATTCCCAAGGGTGACCAAATCGCCATCACTCAGGCCCATATCAGCGGCCACATCGGGGTGGACTTTCACCACCGGCCGGGTCTCTCGTTTGATGCTTGTTGGGGTCTCAGTGAAACTGGAATTAAGATAGTTACGCGCGGGCGGCACCACCAGGCGGAACGGGTGGGCGGCACTGGCGGCATCAATATCTTTGGGATCGTAGTCTGGCAGCGCTGACAGACCATCGTGATAGGGGCCATGGCTGGCCCAATCGACTTTGAACTTAAAACGCCCGCTATCTGTTGGAAAGCCGTTGATGAAATGCGAGGTATCGAAATCGGCTTGCAGATCAATCCAGCGTTCATCCTCAATGGCAGCGACGCCGCCAAGGCCAGATGTCTGCAATGTCTCGTCGATAATGTCCAGCGCCGTCATATCAAAGCCCCGATGGCTGGCCCCCAAGCGCTTTGCCAATTGGCAAATTAGATCATGGTTGGACACACACCCCTCGGGCCCATCAATGGCCTTGGGGGCGAAGTGGAAATGGCCATGACCGCCAGAAGAGTAGATATCATCATGCTCTAAGAACATCGTCGCAGGCAGCACAATATCGGCAAATTTGGCTGTATCCGTCATGAATTGCTCATGCACACAGAGGAACAAATCATCGCGTTTAAAGCCTTCATGCACCTTGCCAATTTCCGGCGCAATCGAGGCGGGATTGGTGTTTTGAATAAGCATGGCGGTGACAGGGGGGCCGCCATTAAGGGCAGGATCTTCGCCCACCAGGACAGGGCCAATACGCGACATATCAAGCATCCGGATATGGGGATCTGCGACGTCCAAGCCTTGAATCAAGGTTTCATCAATTCTGCTGCTATAAACTTCCCGGTTATTGTAAAACGCGCCCGCGCCTTTGGTGGGCCATTTACCGGTAACTGTCGGCAGGCAGGTAACAGAATGCAATTGTTGCGAGCCATTGCGTGACCGCGAAAACCCATAGCCAACGCGGATATAGGCTTTTTCCGTTTTGCCATATTCATGGGCAAAGGCGGTAATACGGTCCGCTGAAATACCGGTGATTTCGGCGGCCCATTCAGGGGTTTTATTGGCCAGATGAGCTTCAAACGCCTGATAGTCTTCGGCGAATTTGTTCAGATAATCCCGGTCCGCATAGCCATCACGGAACAGCACATGCATGAGCGCGCAGGCAAAGGCCACATCGGTTCCCGGACGCAGAATATATGCCTCATCAGCGGCTTCAACACTGGGGGTCCGATAGACATCAACAACCACAAATTTAGCGCCGCGTTTGCGGGCTTTGGCGACGTGGGTCATGACGTTGACTTGAGTCGAAACCGGATTGCCGCCCCAACTGATGATCAGATCCGATTGTGCCATTTCGCGGGGGTCGGGCCCAAGGATTTTACCGACGCCAGCACGCCAGCCAGCGTCGGCTGGAAAGGTACAGATATTGCCAATCTGTCCGGAATACCCGAGGTCATTTCGCAGGCGTTCTAAACCGCGCCGTTGGATCCAGCCCATGGTGCCGGCAAAATGATACGGCCAAACTGTTGTCGGGTCATATTGCTGAACCTTCTCTTGAATGGCGCTGGCCACCCGATCAAGGGCATCATCCCAGGGAATAGCGGTAAATGCGCCACTGCCTTTAGCGCCTGTTCGCAGCAAGGGCTGGGTCAAACGTTCTGGGTGATGAATACGTTCTGCATAGCGGGCAACCTTGGCGCAAATAACCCCATCGGTGTAGGTGTTTACCTTTGAGCCACGGACACGGCCAATGGTCTTGCCATCCTTGACCTCAACTTCTAGGGCGCAAACCGACGGGCAGTCATGAGGGCAGGTTGACCGTACAATATCGAGGGGCATAACACGTTCCTTTAACGCTATCGGCGGCTTTGACGCGGCGCGCCAGTTTAACGTTGTTTTTATGGCTTCGCCAAGGTCGTCCGCAATAAACCACAAATCGGCACCATCCGGCAGATGACGTTTTGCGTAAACCGCTGCAATGCCGCCTGCACCGCTGGCGGTGGGGAGGGCCGGTCAGCATTACCATTTTCGCCGATGATCACGGCGGCATGAGCGCGCGCCAAATGATCAGCAGCGGCAATCATCTCAGTGAGTTTACCGCCCGATTGTAGGGGCTGTAATAATGTTGCAGACAAGGACAGCAAACCAGGCCATGGGGCCAAATGGCGATATAAACTGGCCACCACGGGGTCATCAGGGTGTTTACCTAGGGTATTTAATTCCATCACCAAATCACGATGGGCAGAAGGCAGGCCATCCAAGGCTGGCAGGGCTGGGATCGTCAGTTTGGCAATCTCCGGGAGCGGTGCTGGAGTCAGGTGTGCGGCACGCACAGGGGCGAATGTCTGCGGTAGGCACAGGGCGATTATATTCATCGCATTACCACGATGGTAGCTGTCGATAATGGCGCGGATAACGTCCAAATCGGCCAAGGGAATATTTGCCGCGCTGAGGCAGGCTGATGAAAACCTCAGGGGCGGGGTAAAATCTTGCTGGCTCAAAAAGGATCCTGCCGCCTGGGCAATCGCTCCTGACAGATAATACGGCTTTAACGTCGTCCAGGTCCATTCCAGGCCATCGGGCAAAGTCGCAAGATGGCGCCACACCAAATTGACCACAGGCAATTCAAGCGTTTGACGAATGTCGGCAAATAAGTCGGCCGTCAAGCCTGTGGCTTCAGCTTCGACAACGGCAGGAATAGAATCAGCGGCCATGGTCTTCCCTTTGATGGATCGGTATTGGCGTGTTCGCGGCGATGACAGATCGACGAAATCGTTGGCAGCCTAGCACTGCGTGATGCTGTCGCCAAGATCGGGGCTCAGGGAAATACGGGCACGCATTTCAAAAATCAATTGGCAGCAATGAAAGGTAGAATAATATTAAAAATAGGCTTATGAAATGTTGTGGGGTTGGTGGTGGTAAACGGAGGTTATTCATGATCCAAAAATCAGAAACGCGGCCACGGTGCGCTGTTATCGTTGGGCCTTATCTCAGCGGCAAAACCAGTCTTTTTGGGGCATTGTTGCAGGCGACTGGCGGGCGTCGATCCCGTGAAAATACCGCCGATGGCAGTGCTATCGGTGATCACGGCGGTGACGGTCGCAAACGGTCCGCAACCTCTGTATTGAGCGTTGCCAGCGGGACTTTTTTGGACCAGCCATGGACGTTTATTGACACCCCTGGGCTTGCTGATTTTGTTCAAGATGCACGTGATGCCTGCACGATTGCTGATATCGTTATCGTTGTTGTTGAGCCAGAGCCCAGTAAATTGCCAGCGGTCACGCCCTTTCTGTATTTTCTTGATCAGTATAAAATCCCGCATGTGATTTTTATCAATAAGATGGATCAGGCGACCGCTGCTGTCGGTGATCTCTTGGCGTCATTGCAAGCCATCTCAAGCCGGCCGTTGGTGCTTCGCCAAGTGCCAACACGGGAAGGGGAAACCATTACCGGCTATATTGATCTGGTCAGTGAGCGGGCCTACCGATATCAAGAAGGTGCGCCATCGGCCTTGGTTGAAATTCCAAAAACCGATAGCGACCTCAGCGCAGAGGCCCGTAATACCTTGCTGGAAACAATTGCTGATTTTGATGACGCGATTTTAGAGCAATTGCTCGAAGATCAACGTCCTGACGATTCTGACATCTATCAAAACTTTGCGGCCAATTTGCAAACCGATGCGCTGGTACCGGTGCTGCTGGGCGCAGGCTTGTTAGATCATGGTGTCCAGCGGCTGTTAAAAACCCTCCGCCACGAAGCGCCATTTGCTGATGTGGCTGCTGATCGTCGCGGCATTGATGCGGTTGATGATGTGATTGTAGAAGTTTTTAAAACCTTGCATATGGCGCATACGGGAAAGTTATCGCTGGCACGGGTTTGGCGCGGTGTGGTGCGTGATGGCATGCACTTAAATAACCAACGGGTGGCCGGTGTTCACAGCCTCTGCGGCGGCAAAGCAAATCGTTGTGATCGGGCCGAGATAGGTCAAGTGGTTGCCCTCGGCCATTTAGAGGAAACGGCAACAGGGGCGGTACTCACAGCGTCAGGCCAAGTGCTGAATCATCGGCTTCCCTGGCCTGAAGCGATGCCGCCGATGTTTGCCTTGGCCATTCATACCCAAAATCATAATGACGAGGTTAAACTCTCTGCGGCTTTGCATAAGCTTGCTGACGAGGACCGCGCGTTGCAGGTTGAACATAACAAAGAGCTGTCAGAGCTGGTATTGCATGGTCAAAGCGACAACCATTTGTCGATGGTCCTGGAACGCTTACAAAAACGCTTTAACCTTACCGTCGATACCACCGTCCCACAGGTGGCTTATCGCGAGACCATTGCGCAGCCCGCTGAGCAACACGCGCG
Source organism: Nisaea sp. (assembly GCA_042088965.1). Classification (GTDB taxonomy): domain Bacteria; phylum Pseudomonadota; class Alphaproteobacteria; order Thalassobaculales; family Thalassobaculaceae; genus TMED26. The sequence continues at coordinate 5,120 of JBELLC010000154.1, forward strand.
CCATAAAAAACAATCGGGGGGGCATGGTCAATTTGGTGATGTGGTGATCACCATTGCGCCACAACCGCGCGGCGCGGGCTTTGATTTTAGCAGCGCAGTAACGGGTGGCGCGGTGCCGCGCAATTTCATTCCAGCCGTTGAAGACGGGGTGAAAGACTTCTTGACACGTGGTCCCCTTGGTTTCCCTGTCGTTGATATTGCTGTCACCTTAACAGACGGGAGTCATCATAGCGTTG
>JBELLC010000020.1:0-30854 GCA_042088965.1 Nisaea sp.
CAGAAATCCGCGCGCAAACACCGACCTGCAAAGTTGAAATTGTCAGCGCTGATGTACAAACCCAGAGCGGCTGTTTGGATGCCTACCGGCATGCAGAATCCGTCTTTGGTGGGGTTGATATCTTGGTGAATAATGCGGGTCGGTCGGCAACGGGGCCGTTTATGGAAACCAGCGACAGTGACTGGCAAGATGATCTTGATTTAAAATTTATGGCGGCTGTGCGGTTGTCGCGGGCGGCAATCCCGGGCATGAAAGAGCGCGGCTGGGGGCGGATCATCAATGTTCTTAACACCGGTGCCAAAGCCCCGCCTGCCAACAGCATGCCGACGTCAGTTAGCCGGGCGGCGGGCTTGGCGATGAGTAAGGCACTGTCCGCTGAAATGGCACCCTTTGGTATTTTGGTGAATGCCCTGCATGTGGGGCTGATTGATAGTGACCAATGGGTGCGCCGGCATGCGGCTGTTGGCGGTAATCAAACCTATGAAGAGTTCACCGCTGGCATGGCCGATGGGATTCCCTTGGGGCGCATTGGACGGTCGGAGGAATTTGCCAATATGGCGCTGTTCTTGGCCTCAGATGCGGCCAGCTATATCACCGGCGTGTCCATTAATGTTGATGGCGGCAAAAGTCCTGTTTGGTGATTATAGCAATCGTTGATCGAGGGTTAGCCACCCTCAATCGGCGGCATAAAGGCAACCTCTGAATTCAGATCGACCTTTTCTAAAAAAGCGTTCTGATAGATCTCGCCGTCAATGGCAACAGCCACGCCATCTTCTAAATGCTTGATAATGCCAGGGTAACGGTGGTCGAGCTCGCGCACCAAAGCCCGAATTGTCAGCCCTGGGACGTGATGCTCAATCTGCCCATCGGTGAATTGCCGGGCCAACCAGCGCGTTAGAATAACTTTTGCCATGAATTTCTCTGCGCCTTGTCACCGGGGGTGTTGCCGCGGTAAACCGCCGCCCATGGGCGGATTGCCGTCTGGCCTTAGATAGATATACCCTGCGCGCCCGGCAGTTCAAGCGGGCAAGCAGAACAGTGGGGCTCCCTTAGATAAAAAAAGCGGGCCCTAAGACCCGCTTTTTCGCACCTATGAGACGTAGGGTGCTCATCAGTAGCGGTTAATCGTCAGCAGCCTCAGAAACACGTGCTGCATCAATCGCTGCTGACAATTTTGGGGGTGACATTGGCAAATCTGTCATCCGAATGCCGGTTGCATTAGCAATCGCATTACCAATTGCCGCCATTGGCGGAACAATCGGCACTTCCCCAACACCGCGCACCCCATAAGGATGGTTGGGGTTGGGGACTTCAACGATGATCGGCTCAATCATCGGCAGGTCAGAGGCCACAGGCATCCGATAGTCAAGGAAGCCGGTGTTTTCAAGCTGCCCCTTGTCATTGTAGATATACTCTTCATTCAACGCCCAACCAATGCCTTGAACAACGCCGCCTTGTAGCTGTCCTTCGACATAATCGGGATGAATGGCTGTCCCCACGTCCTGCACCGCGGTACAGCGATCGATGGTGACGTGGCCGGTATCTTTATCAACTGACACATCATAGATCTGGGCGCCAAAGCCGGGTCCTGCACCTTGTGCATTTAGCTGTGCATGGCCGTTGATTGGGCCCCCGGTTTTACCTGCATTGACGGCGATTTCAGCCAATGATAAGGGCTCAAAATCACCGACGTTGGAGCCAGCTGGCTTGGCACAGCCGTCTTCCCAAATCACCGCTTCCACATCAACTTCCCAAAGCTTAGCAGCACGTGCCCGCAGCTCATCAATGGCATCGCGCACAGCTTGCACAACAGCCATGCCAGTGGCAAAGGTCACCCGTGAGCCGCCAGTCAGGAAGTTAAAGCCAATCGAGGCTGTATCAGCAACGATGGGACGGATTTTCTGGTAGTCGACGCCAAGTTCTTCGGCCGCCATTAACGCCAATGAGGCACGCGAGCCACCAATATCAGGGCTCCCTGAGATCAAGGTAACCGTCCCATCTTCGCCGACGTGGCAGGCGGCACTGGAATCCATCCCAATGTTAAACCAAAAGCCAACAGCAACACCGCGGCCCTGGCCAGGCTTCAGGGGGCTTTGGTAATGCGGTGAGTTTTTAGCCGCTGCCAATGTGGCAGACATGCCAATGTCTTTAAAGGTTGGGCCGTAATGCGTCTTGGTGCCTTCACGCGCACCGTTTTTGATACGCAGTTCCAGCTGATCCATGCCGAGTTTGTCGGCCAGCATATTCATCGCTGACTCGACACCCCATGCCGCAACAGGCGATCCAGGCGCCCGGTAAGCAGCAACCTTTGGCCGGTTTGAAACAACGTCAAAGCCAACAACATTGATATTATCAATGTCATAGCAAGCAAAGGAACACATGCAGGCAGGGCCAACAGGCGCACCCGGGAAAGCGCCCGCTTGCATCCGAATGTTCAAATCAGCAGCGACGATCCGGCCATCTTTGGTGGCCCCAAGTTTGACCTCCATCGCGCCCGCAGCTGTTGGACCAGAGCCCCGGAAAACTTCCTCGCGCGTCATCACGATTTTGACAGGCTTGCCTGCTTTTTGGGACAGTTTGATCGCCAAAGGCTCGCCATAAACCACTGTCTTGCCGCCAAAACCACCGCCGATTTCCGATGGGGTAACGCGGATTTGTGAGGTTTCCATGCCCAGAAGCTTGGCACAATATCCGCGCACATTGAACTGCCCTTGGGTGGAACACCAGAGCTGCACTTGGCCGTCTTCGGTCGTACTGGCAACAGCGGCATGTGGCTCAATATAGCCTTGGTGGACGGGCTTGGTGGTGAAGGCATGCTCAATCACCACATCTGCTTGAGCCCAGCCAGCATCCATATCGCCTTTGGTAAACTCGATCCGGCTGGCAACATTGGTCAGCTTATCTTCTGCACCTTCGACGTTTTTGGTACGCAGTGTTTGGTGCAAAATTGGTGCGCCCTCTGCCACCGCTTCGTCAACGTCGATGACATGGGGCAGCACTTCATAATCAACCTCAATCAAGTCTATCGCCTGACGGGCAATGGCCTCGGTGGTTGCTGCAACAGCGGCGACCGCATGGCCATCATAAAGCGCTTTATCGCGCGCCATGACGTTCTGTGTGACATCCCGCAAATTAACCATTGCCTCACCAGCAGGGGCCATTTCATCGGGCATTTCCGGCATATCGGCAGATGTCATAACCGCTTTGACGCCGGCCAAGGCTTCTGCTTTCGAGGTGTCAATTGAGCGAATATTCGCATGCGCATGAGGGCTGCGCAGGACCTTACCCACCAATTGGCCGGGCATGTCGAAGTCAGCACCAAAGCGCGCCCGGCCGGTCACTTTATCGGAGCCATCTGGGCGGGGTTGACGTGTACCAACCCATTTATATGTCTTTTCAGCCATCCTCAAAACTCCCGTTAGTTGGCGCGCATTTCAGCCGCGGTGTCCATAACCGCTCTGATAATCTTGTCATAACCCGTGCAACGGCAAAGGTTACCGGCCAACCAATAGCGAACCTCGGTTTCAGTTGGATCTGGGTTCCGCTCCAACAGAGCTTTGGCAGCCACCAAAACGCCTGGAGTGCAAATACCGCATTGCAGAGCAGCTTCTTTGACGAAGTTTCTTTGCAGTGGGTGCAGGTCTTCGCCTAAGGCCATGCCTTCAATGGTTTCGATTGACCGACCTTCGGCCTCAGCACCCAGCATCAAGCAGGCACAGGCAAGACGGCCATCGACCATCACTGAACAGGCGCCGCAATCGCCTGATCCGCAGCCTTCTTTGCTGCCGGTCAGGCCCAAATCATTACGCAAGACATCCAGCATTGTCTCATGCGTCTCGCATAAGAATTCAACCGGCTCACCGTTAATCGTCGTGGTTACATGATTTTTTGCCATTTCCGTTAGCTCCCCGCCCGCTCAGCAGCAATTTTGGCGACACGTTTCATCAACACACCTGAAATTTTGGTGCGATATTCAATGGTGCCGCGTTTGTCATTAATCGGGTTACAAGCCTTCCGGCATGCTTCCGCCGCCCGTTCCAAAGCCTCATCATCAAGCTTTGAGCCAACCAGCGCGTCGCCCGCGTCTTTGACCAGCATGGCTGTTGGCGCCACAGCACCCAGGCCAACGCGGGCCGCTGTCACGGTGCCATCGTCGTCAAGCGTCAAGGCGACGCCGAGGCCAACAATAGCAATGTCCATTTCAGTCCGTGGTGTCATGCGCAGATAGGCATCGCCAGAGCGTGCGGGGCGGGCAGGCAATTTGATTGAGGTAACGAACTCACCTTTTTTCAAACTGGTTTTACCTGGCGCAATCGCAAAATCTTCAACCGCCATGTCACGGCCGCCGTCAGGGCCAAAAACAGAGACGGTTGCACCGGCTGCAATCATTGCCGGGACACTGTCAGCAGCAGGTGAGGCATTGCACAAATTGCCGCCTGCCGATGCCCGACCCTGAACCTGCGTGGAGCCAATCAGCTCCGTTGCTTCGACCAGACCAGGCCAGGTATTGCGGAGCGCGGTATGCTCACCCATTTCCTGCCCGCAGACAGCAGCACCAATGCGAATGCCGTCTGCTTCTTGACTGATGGTCATCAATTCATCGATATGTTTAACGTCAACGATTGTCTCGGGGTTCGCCATGCCAGCGCGTAATTGCACCAATAAATCGGTGCCGCCAGCCAGAACTCTGCCGTTGCCGTTGGCGTCGACTAAGAAAGCTGATGCTTCCTCAAGCGTGCTCGGGGCCACGTAACGCATATCTTTCTGCCCTTTCTTGGGATTTAGGTGAAATGACTCTCGAATTTGATCATCACTTTACAAAGAAGCCGCTCGGCTGACCAGTGTTCTGTTTACACTTTTTCACAAAGACCACGCCAAAACGATATGAATAAAAAAATAAGTATAGGGGGAGACGTCTATTTGTCCCTATTGGGAAAATGTCGCATGGTCGCTGGGCGTCCAATTCTCGGCAATCTCGCGCCATTTTGGATCGATGCGCTCGAAATCTTTATAGGCGCAGATTTGCGCCATAATAAGGTCCAATCGAAACGCCCATGGCGGCGGTTCAGCGGGGTTCAACAGCGGCACTGCCAGCGGTTCAAAGGCATGATTTTGAAATTCGAGGGATAGGCTAACGCGGGGTCCCTGGGGGTTTTGCGACATATCACCGCTGAAATGCCACAGGTCTTGACGCCAAATGGCCATTGTTCCCGCCTTCCCGGTAATGGCCACGGGCGGATCAGTTTTGGTTAAAGGTTCCACATAAAGCGGCGCATTGTGCGTATCAACGTCGCTTAATGCCAGCCAGGCTGAGAGGCTGATGACTTGCGGTTCACCGGCCAGTTTCACAACACTGTCACCTTCATAATCGCGGTGCCGCGGCCAGCCCTTTTGCCCTGCGACAGGGCCGATATACCACGCCCAAAGATGTGGGAGCAGGGCGGGAGATGGCCCTAGAAAATAGCTCAATACCGATGACAGCGAGGCAAAAGCCTGCCAAGCGCGCGGGTCCAAAAAAATAAATGCTGCTGGAATCCCGGCGTCATACAAGCGCTGGGCGGTTGCTGCCAGGGGCTGTTGTGGGAAGGTGTTATGGCCTGAAAATTTTGCAAAGCCCTGTTGCCAAAACTGCTCAGAGATGGCGGGCAAGTCGATATCTCTGATAACATTCGTTGCAAGCGGGCTGGATCGCCCAGCAGCGGCGGCGGCCGGAAGGTCTAAAACCGTCTGCCAGACGTCCGGGGCGCGAAGCTGATCGTGTGTCAAGTCTTTCATGCGGCCAGCTCAACGGTGATTGCAGGTCTTTTGCGCTTGTTTGACAACCGTACAATCGGCTGACACGTTTTTAAATAAGCTGTTTTGTTAACGAATGTGGATTTTAGAGGTGGTTGTTACTTTCATCGAACAAAATCCCGGTTTAGAGTGAGACCAGTCAGAGCTGCAAGCATGCCGTTAAGGCGCGTTAACAGCTTTCAATCCCGAAAGCAGTGGATGCAAATGAATGCCAGATAACGCCGACCTTCTGCCCAAGTTAGAGGATTTTGGCTTTGATTTGAAAAACGCATTGAGCGCGGTTGTGGCGTTGCGTACCCATGTTCCGGAAGATGCCTATACAGCATCGATTTTGGGGGATGAGCGTGCCGGTAATGGAATCCTTATAAATGCCTCTGGTTTGGTTTTGACCATTGGTTATTTGGTGACCGAAGCGGAGACGATCTGGATTACCGGAAATGACGGCCAAGTGGTTGCGGGGTGTGTGCAAGGCTATGACCAAGAGACAGGTTTTGGCTTGATCCAAGCCCTTGGAAAGCTTGACCTACCGCATCTTGATCTCGGCGACTCTGAAGCCGTGTCTGAAGGCGATAGAGTTGTTTTTGCCGGCCATGGCGGCACCCAAGGGGCTGTTGTCGCCGAGGTCATTGGCGTCCGTGAATTCGCAGGTTACTGGGAATACCTGCTTGATGAAGCGGTTTTTACGGCTCCCGCACATCCCAATTGGGGCGGCGGCGCGGTGATAAATGAAAATGGCCAGCTGGTGGCTGTTGGCTCGCTGTTTGTGCAGCAAAGCGGTGATGGTGAGCAGCCTGTCGATGGCAATATGGCGGTGCCCATCAATCTGTTGAAGCCGATTTTAGATGACCTTCTCAGTCGCGGTTCGGCGTGCCGAAAGCCACGACCTTGGTTGGGCCTGTTTGGCACAGAGATCGAGGATCATTTGATGGTGGCGGCGCTCTCCGAGGATGGACCTGCTGACCAAGCTGACGTCAATGTCGGTGATATTTTGGTGAAAGTTGCTGGCAGGTCTGTTGACACGCTGGCAGATTTTTTTCGTCAAGTCTGGTCTCTGGGTCCAGCAGGTGTTGACGTTCCCATTACCATCAACCGTGATGGCGAAACGTTCGAGCTCACAATTGAATCAATCGACCGCAACAGTCTTCTTAAATCGCCTCGCCTGCATTAACGGCGAGATCATCATATAAGAAATTTTATACAGTGAGGAAAAGCAATGAATGGTGCTGAAAGTCTTGTCCGAACCATGGTCAACGCCGGCGTTGATGTCTGTTTTACGAATCCTGGTACATCGGAAATGCATTTTGTGGCGGCCCTCGACAAAGTTGATGGCATGCGTTGCGTGCTTGGCTTGTTTGAAGGCGGGGTTACCGGCATGGCAGACGGCTTTGCGCGGATGGCAGATAAGCCAGCCTCGACATTGTTGCACCTTGGGCCAGGCTTGGCGAACGGTCTTGCCAATCTCCATAATGCCCGCCGGGCGATGACCCCGATTGTTAATATTGTTGGTGACCATACCACCTATCACCATAAATATGACGCACCCTTGACGGCCGATATTCATAAATATGCGGCCCCTGTCTCCCATTGGATTAAGCAGTCACGCAGCTCCAAAGACGTCGCCACGCATGGTGCTGAAGCTATTCAAGCGTCGATGACCTCACCTGGGCAGATTGCGAGTCTTATTTTGCCAGGCGATACCGCTTGGGAAGATGCTGATGGCCCGGCCGTTGCCTTGCCAGCACCAGCCCGCCCGACGGTCGACGCAGAGCGGGTTATTGAAGCGGCAAAGCTGCTGAAATCTGGTGAAGAGACTGTGATTATGATGACTGGACCGATGCTGCGGGAAGGGCCGTTGGAAACTGTTGGCCGGATTCAGGCGGCCACGGGGTGCCGGTTGTTTTGCATGGGCGCAAACGGCCGCTGGGAACGTGGTGCCGGACGTGTTGATGTGGAACGCACGATGTTTCCCGTTGATGGTGCATTGAAGCAGTTTGAAACCGCCCGTAACATTATTTTGCTCGGGGCCAAAGCGCCCGTGGCCTTTTTTGGCTATCCAGGCAAGCCAAGCGCACTGCATCCCGAAGGCTGTCATATTTTCAACCTGGCATCGGTTGATGAAGATTCTGTCGCTGCCGCCGAAGCTCTGGCCGCTGAACTTGACTGTCTGTCAATTGCGCCGATTTTGATCGAACCAGCGGCAGCTGCGCCAATGACAGGGCCAATTACCCCTGAAAGCCTCGCCCGTGGACTGGCGGCGTTTATGCCAGAAAATGCGATCGTGGTTGACGAATCTGTGACCACGGGACGGTCTTTCATGCCGTTTACCGCTGGCGCACCAAAGCATGATTGGTTGTCAAGTTGTGGCGGTTCCATTGGGTTTGGTATTCCGGCGGCAACGGGCGCGGCAATTGCTTGTCCAGACCGCAAGGTTATTTGTCTCGAGGGGGATGGCAGCGGCATGTATACCTTGCAGGCGCTGTGGACCCAGGCGCGGGAGAATTGCAATGTGGTGAACGTTATCTTTGCCAATCGCACCTATGAAATCTTGAAGGGTGAATTGATGCGCGTGGGCGCTTCCAACCCAGGGCGCAAGGCTATTGATATGTTGGAAATTGGCCGTCCCGATTTGGATTGGGTTGCAATGTCACAGGGCATGGGTGTGCCAGCGACCCGGGCGACCACAAGCGAAGAGTTTAACGATCAATTTCAACGCGCCGTGGCAACGGAAGGCCCAAGCCTGATCGAAGTTGTGGTGCCTTAAGGGCTGATCATGAAAGAGCTTTGTCCGGGCGCTGACTATTTTTCGCGGCTCGCCAGCGTTTTAGCGGCAGGCGTGTCGGGCGCGCGGGCACGGCTGGAAGACTTTTATCTGGATCGCGCCGATGGTGCTGAGGCAGCTTTTGCCTTTGGCAGTAAAATCGCGGCGGTTAATGCTGTTCTTGATACCATTGATAGTGGCGCGCGGGTCCTGGTCTGGGCCGATCCAATTGCCCCGGTCAGTCGGCATTTTGATACCATCAGGGCGCGCACAACGGGGGTGCGATTTGAACGTGTTGACGTCTCAACGCCAGAGGCGCTGTCTGGTCTTATTTGTGAAGATACCCGCCTTTTATGGGTAGAGCAGCCGATTGGTCTGCATCGTCGTCTGCCAAATCTGGCCGTGCTTGGTGATATCAGCCGCCGCCATGATGTGCGTTTGGTGGTGGATAATAGCGCCGCTGGATTGGGGCGCTGTCAGCCACTGGCAAAGGGGGCTGATATATGTCTCGAAGCGGCGCTTGATGACGGACCTGCTGCGGTGATGACGGCAGACCAGCCGTATTTAATGTTTGCGCGAGAGCGGCTGCGGTTCTTCCGCGATCATGGCGGTGCGCCTGCGACCGATGCTGCGGCCTTTGCAGCGATGCAAGGGCTTGTTGACGCTCCCGTGCGTGCGCGCCAGCAATCAGCCTCAGCGGATAAGCTGGCAGGTTTTCTGGAACAGCACCCAGCGGTTCATAAAATACATTATCCAGGCCTGGCAAGCCATCCGGACCATGCCTGTCTCGGGGCTGAATGGCAGGCTGCTGATCCGAAAATGACAATTGTGCTTGACCGCGATCTGGCAGCCACAACCAAGGTCGTGGCGACTTTACAGGCAGCCGGCATCGCCGCTGCACCTGGCGCGACAGCGGGGCGGTCATTTATCACCCATGTGGACCATCTGGCCGCCAACCGCCAGCAAATTCCCAGCCCGGTGCGGCTGGAAATGGGTATTGAAGACGGCTTGCTGGTGATGAGCGTTGGTGTGGAGCCTGCTGACCAATTATGGGCGGCGTTTGATCAGGCGCTTGGCGCGTCCTGAGGTCTAGTCGGCGGTCAGTAAGATCACTGGCTGTTGGCCCGCGATCAATGCATCGCCGCGCTCAAGGGCCGCTGCTAAACGGTCCTGACGGACCAGCGCCAACGCCCGCCCATCGATGCTCGAGCGAATCTCCCCAACGTCAATGTCACCTGCGTGTATCGCCGTTCCTGTTTCTGGGCTGCCGCCGTCAATGTGCAGGGCGACCAGCTGTTTTTTCACCAGGCCGCGATATTTCATACGGGCTGTCACTTCTTGCCCCAGATAGCAGCCCTTGGTGAAATCGACCCCGCCAAGGCGCTCAAAGCCATGTTCAAGAATGGTGTCCTTATCCACCTTGATGTCATGGCTGCCATCGGGCAAGACAAGGGCAATGCGGCGGTGATCATACTCAATTTGGTTAACACTTGCGCCAAACCCGGGCGGCTCTGCCCGGCGATGGATCACACGTGCCCCCATGGCTGCATCACGGGGATCGATAAAGGCGATGGTATCGTCAAGGGTGCAGGCGCAGCCCGCCACGTTTTCAATCCCGAGCGCAGACGCGGCATCATTGCCAAAAACCGCACTGACGGCATAAGTGTCTGTTAAATCATGCAGGCTGACAGCGGCCCGCAGTTTGAACATTTTGAGGCGTTTTAAAAATTCCCCACGCCGTCCCGCCTCGCAGTCAAGCCATAGACCATCGCCGCTCTTGGTGACAAAAAAATCAAACAGGAATTTCCCTTGCGGCGTTAAGAAGGCCCCGTAGATGGCCTGCGTGGCCGTCACCTTGGTGACGTCATTGCTGATCAGGCCTTGCAAAAAGCTTTCGGCGTCAGGGCCCTCAATGGCGATAACACCGCGATCTTTCAGGGGGCAGGTAAATAGATTTTGCATGTTGCCTCACATCGCCTTTAATACAATAAGATGGGGGCAGCGCCCTGCCTTTGGCAAGACCTGGAATGGATGATTGTCCGGTATTTGGCAACGTTATTGGAAACAGGCGGTTTGTCGATTATGGTTCAACGACATAAACAAACGCCTGCTGCATGCGGCTGGATGGCCTGAGTTGAACCTTGGTGATGACAGTTAAAATCTTATTTATCGCGCCGAATCGTCTTGGCGATGCTGTGCTTGCCAGTGGGCTGATTGAGCAATGTCGGCACCGATATCCAAAGGCTGCTTTTACCATTGCCTGCGGGCCTGTGGCCGCGCCATTGTTTGCTGCCTTGCCAGGGTTAACCAAGTTGTTGGTTTTGCAAAAATCTGCGGGCTGGCAGCGCTGGCGGCATTGGGCCGATCTGTTAGCGGTGGGCTGGGGGCAAACTTGGGATTGGGTGATTGATTTGCGCGGCTCTGCCAGCGCTTTTATTCTGCCGACCTGGCGGCGGCGTATTTGGCGCGGCGGGCGCAAATATGATGAGCAGCATCGGGTCGCCGCGTTCGCGGGTTTTTTGATGCCGCAGGACCAGACCCCACCAAAGCCACATATTTGGCTTGCCGATGGTCATCGGGCGGCGGCGGCAAAAATAATGGCGGGCGATGGGCGGCCTGTTTTGGCGGTGGCCCCCACCGCAAATTGGATCGGTAAAACCTGGCCGGTGGCGCGGTTTATTGCCGTTGCGCAGGCGATGATCGCCGCCGATGGACCGCTTGCGGGCGGTCGGGTATTGGTCCTTGCCGGTCCGGGTGAAGCTGAGGTGGCGGCACCGCTGCTGGCGGCATTACAAGACAATGACAGCGTCGATTTGGTGGACCAGGTTGATTTGCTCACCCTCGCGGCCTGCTTGGCAGAGGTTGATCTATTCATCGGCAATGATTCCGGTCTGATGCATGTTGCGGCGGCTGTTGGTGCGCCAACCTTGGGCCTTTTTGGGCCGTCACGGGATGATCTTTATCGGCCGTGGGGGGCTGGCAATCAAGTGGTCCGGACCCCCGAAGCATATGCCGAACTGATGCCCAATGGTCGACCATGCGCGCCAGACACATCTTTAATGACAGGCCTGTCGGTCGAGGCGGTCTTGGCCGCTGCCGAAGGGCTGGTCAAAAACAGTCCGGTCAGGTAAGCCAGATGCCGATGGATATGGATAAAAATCAAACAACCCGCACCGCGAGCAGCATTGACCCCGGCCAGCTTGCCGACGGTGTCATTGCAGGTGATCGAACGGCGATTGGTCGGGCGATTACCTTGGTGGAAAGCCGTAATCCGGCGCATCGGGTAAAGGCGCGCGAGATGCTGACCCTGATTGCGCCGCATGCAGGCGGCAGTCAACGGGTCGGTATCACCGGCGTCCCTGGGGTTGGCAAAAGCACGTTTATTGATGCCTTTGGATCGATGCTGACAGCCAGTGGCAAGCGCGTGGCGGTGTTGGCGGTTGATCCTTCAAGCACACGTTCTGGCGGCTCCATTCTGGGCGATAAGACTCGCATGGCCCGGCTTTCGGTGGACCCAAATGCCTTTGTCAGACCCTCACCCTCGGCCGGGACATTGGGCGGTGTCACCCGGGCAACCCGCGAAACCATGGCGATTTGTGAGGCCGCAGGCTTTGATGCGGTTCTGGTTGAAACGGTTGGCGTGGGGCAGTCGGAAGTCGCTGTATCAGCAATGGTCGATTTCTTTTTGGTGCTGATGCTGCCGGGCGCTGGCGATGAGCTGCAGGGGATCAAAAAGGGTTTATTGGAAATTGCTGATATGATCGCGGTGAATAAGGCTGATGGGGAAAATACCCGCCGCGCAGCTGACGCGGCAGCGGAATACAGTAAGGCGCTGCGGATTGTGACACCCCATGATAGTGCCTGGCGACCGCCTGTGATCACCTGTAGCGCGCTGCACGATAAGGGGCTTGACGCCTTATGGGCCAAGATCCAAGAGCATTGCAGCTTAACGATTGAAAATGGCGCGCGCGCAACAAAGCGTCAGGACCAACGTGTGAATTGGATGTGGGACAGCCTACGTGACCGATTGTTGGCGCGCTTAGAAGAAGATGCCAGAATTCGCGGCCATGTTCCCGCTCTTGAAGAAAAAGTTGCCACGGGTCAGCTGCTGGCCAGTGTTGCTGCGGATGAACTTTTAGAACTATTTTTGTCGACACCATCACATAAGGATTAACAGATGACCATTGCCCCGCCCGCCCGTGTCGGCATGACCTTAGACGAGGTTGATACCCCTGCTTTGCTGATTGATCTGGATGCCTTTGAACGCAATCTTGATCGCATGGCGGCGGCGGCAGCCGCGCTTGGGGTTCGTCTGAGAGCACACGCGAAAACACATAAGTCGCCCGTGATCGCGAATATGCAAATTGCCCGTGGGGCCATCGGCCAATGTTGCCAAAAAGTCGGTGAGGCAGAGATTTTGGTGGCCGGTGGTGTCGGCGATGTTTTGGTATCAAACCAAGTTATCGGCGCTTCAAAGATTGACCGTCTGGCCGGTCTTGCCCGCCACGCAATTGTGCGCGTTTGTGTCGATGACGGTGCCAATATTGATGATCTTGCCGCCGCTGCGACGCGCCATGGCAGCCGTCTGTCGGTTTTGGTTGAAATTGATGTGGGGACAGGCCGCTGCGGGGTGGCACCAGGGGCACCGGCGGTGGCCTTGGCGCAACGGATTGCAGCGCATGACAGTTTGGATTTTACAGGATTGCAAGCCTATCACGGTGGCGCGCAGCATATCCGTGGCTTTCGCGAGCGTAAGGCAGCAATTGATCACGCCATCAGCGTTACCCGCGACACGGTTGCCCAATTGTCTGCTGTTGGCCTTGACTGTGAGATTGTCGGCGGTGCTGGCACCGGGACCTTTCGGTTTGAGGGCACCAGCGGTGTCTATACCGAAATTCAAGCAGGCTCCTATGTGTTCATGGATGCAGATTATGGCCGTAACCTGACGGTTGAGGGTGCGGAAGGCTCTGAATTTGAGCATAGCTTGTTTGTTTTAGCGACGGTGATGAGCCGCACCGCCGATGACCGTGTCATTGTTGATGGCGGCCTGAAAACCTTTGCGGTTGATTCCGGCCTACCCCTGGTCGCGGACTATCCGCAAGCCATATATAGGGGGGCGTCAGACGAGCATGGTCGTTTATCCGTCTCTGGGGCAGCAAAAAGCATCGCTTTGGGCGACCGCTTGCGCCTGATCCCAGGGCATTGTGACCCGACCGTAAACTTGCATGACTGGTATGTGGGCATGCGCGGTAACATTGTCGAAGCTGTTTGGCCAGTGGCAGCGCGTGGGGCGCTGTTCTAAGTGCTAATGAAACGATAGGCGAAACGAATGTCGATGCCGAATGAAACCATTGCGGAAGCGCAACAAGCCCTGATTGAAGAGTTTGGCTTTTTCGATGATTGGATGCAGCGTTATGAATATCTGATTGACCTGGGCCGCAAACTGCCCCCGCTGGATGCCGCTTTCTTGAAAGATGATTTCAAACTGCGCGGCTGCCAAAGCCAGGTGTGGCTTGTGGGCCGTCAGGAAGGTGACAAACTTGTCTTTGAAGCCAATTCTGACGCCGCCATCGTTTCTGGTCTGATCGCGTTGGTGTTGCGGATTTATTCTAACCGCACAGCCGACGAAATTATCAGCACTGAACCTGATTTCATTACCGCCATCGGGCTCGATGACCATCTCAGTCCAAGCCGAAAGAATGGCCTTGGGTCAATGTTGCTGTCGATTAAAGAACGTGCCCAAAGGGCCAGCGAGCCAGCGTGAGCGGCGATCGTGGCGCGCCCTCTGACAGCCCTCTTGCATGGCGGCAAACAGCCAACGGCCTAACACGCTTCCGGGGTTTGCCTGTGCTGCCGCCACCAGGCCACCCCGGCCCGTTAAACGCGCTGACAGATGTCGCAGGTGTGGCCGTTGGCCATACCACGTTGATTGCAGGCGATGGCCCATTGGTCGTTGGTCAAGGACCAGTGCGATCGGGGGTCAGCGCGATCCTTCCGCGTGCCAATCAGACAATGACACAGCCGGTTTTTGCCGGGCTTTATTCGCTCAACGGCAATGGTGAGCTAACCGGCAGCCATTGGATAGAGGAATCGGGCCTACTTGAAGGGCCAATCACCCTCACCAACACCCATTCTTGCGGCATCGCCCGCGATGCGACGGCCAAATGGGCGGTCGCTCATAGCCCCCAACAGCGGTTTTTCCTGCCGGTAGCAGGGGAAACCTATGACGGTGATTTAAACGATATCAATGGTCATCACCTGACGGAGGCAGATGTGTTGGCGGCGCTGGATGGTGCCGTGGAAGGGGCCTTCACCCTTGGCAGTGTTGGCGGCGGTACAGGCATGATCTGTTATGAATTTAAAGCTGGTGTTGGGACCGCGTCGCGACACATAAGCATTGCTGGCCAGGTTTATACCCTGGGGGTTTATGTGCAGGCAAATTTTGGCTTGCGTCCTGAATTGGTTGTCGCGGGCGTGCCTGTGGGTCGGCATATTCGCGGTGATGAAATGCGCGGTGGCCGCGATCAAGGATCAATTATTGGCGTTATTGCAACCGATGCGCCGTTATTGCCCCATCAGCTCAAACGCTTGGCCCGGCGCATGCCGATGGCAATCGGCCGCACAGGGGGGATTGCCCATGACGGTTCTGGCGATATTTTCATCGCCTTTTCAAATGCGCCAACGGGGCCAACAGGGGCTGTCATGCGGCAGGCAAAATGGCTAGATAACAGCGCCATGGACCCACTTTTCAACGCTGTCGTCGAGGCCGGCGAAGAGGCCATTTTAGACTCCCTTATTGCCAACCAAACCATGGTTGGCCGCGACGGCATCACCGCCATCGCCTTGCCCCATGATCAGCTCTGCGCGCAGCTCACGGGTGCGCCCTTGTGGGCCCCAATATCTGCGCGTTAGCAGCTTAGTCGTTGGTTTCTTGCGCGGCAGCTTGGGCAGCCGCCAGTCGTGCAATCGGCACCCGGAAAGGCGAACAAGAGACATAATCCAAGCCCGCGCGATGGCAAAAGGCGACCGATGCGGGATCGCCGCCGTGTTCGCCGCAAATGCCGAGCTTAATATCTGGGCGGGTGGCCTTGCCGCGGTCGCTGGCAATTTCAATCAACTCCCCCACGCCTTCTTGATCCAGGCTGACAAACGGGTCTTGCTCGAAAATCCCTTGCGCTTCGTAAGTGTGGACAAAAGAGCCAATATCATCACGGCTGATGCCATAGGTGGTCTGGGTCAGATCATTGGTCCCAAAGCTAAAGAATTCCGCGCTGGCGGCAATATCACCCGCCCGCAAAGCGGCCCGGGGTAACTCGATCATGGTACCAATGAGATAGTCGATTTTCTGACCACTTTCGCGGGCAACCTCTACGGCTGTTTGGTCAATCACGGCCTTTAAGATGTCAATCTCACGCTTGCTGGCAGCTAATGGGATCATGATTTCAGGCACCACAGGCTCTGCACTGCCTGCTGATACAGCGACCACGGCCTCGAAAATGGCCCGTGATTGCATCTCACAAATCTCTGGATAGCTAATCGCCAGACGGCAACCACGGTGACCGAGCATGGGGTTTGATTCATGTAGCTCAAGCACCCGGTGGCGCACAGCTTCAGGGTCAACACCTGCGGCCGCTGCAACATCAGCCATTTCCGCTTCACCATGGGGCAGGAATTCATGCAAGGGCGGGTCAAGTAAGCGAATAGTGACAGGCAGGCCGGCCATAATCTTGAACAAATCGCTGAAATCTTGGCGCTGCATGGGCAAGATTTTTGCCAGTGCGGCGCGCCGCCCGGCAAGGTCAGTCGCCAAGATCATTTCTCGCATGGCAACAATTCGCTCACCTTCAAAAAACATATGCTCCGTGCGGCAAAGGCCAATACCTTCAGCGCCGAAATCGCGTGCAGTTTGTGCATCGCTCGGGGTTTCAGCATTGCTACGAACGCGCAATCGGCGGAGCTTGTCCGCCCATGCCATCACGGTTGAAAAGTCGCCGGAAAGCTCTGGTTTAACGGTTGGCACCTGGCCTGCCATGACCTCACCGGTGGTGCCGTCAATGGTCACCCAATCGCCACCATTAATGGTTCTATCGGCGACAAAAAAGCAGCCTTTTTGCATATCAACGCGGATCGATCCGGCGCCAGACACGCAAGGTCGTCCCATTCCGCGGGCAACCACCGCTGCATGGCTGGTCATACCGCCACGGGTGGTCAAAATGCCTTCGGCGGCATGCATGCCGTGGATATCCTCGGGGCTGGTCTCTATCCGGACCAAGACAACTTTATCACCCGCTTGGGCGCGGGCTTCGGCTTCGTCGGCGGTGAACACCACCTGACCGCTGGCGGCACCGGGTGATGCGGGCAGGCCGCGCGAAAGCACGTCACGGGCGGCATGGGGATCAAGAGTTGGGTGCAGCAATTGGTCAAGCGCTGATGGGTTGATCCGGCAGACTGCTTCTGCTTCGCTGATCAACCCTTCGGCGACCATATCAACCGCGATTTTTAAGGCGGCAGAGGTGGTCCGTTTACCAGCGCGGGTTTGCAGCATATACAGCTGACCCTGCTGGACGGTGAACTCGATGTCCTGCATATCGTGGTAATGCGCTTCAAGTCTGTCACGCACCTCACACAGCTGCGCAAAGACAGTGGGCATGGCTTCTTCCATTGCGGCCAAATCACTGCCTTGCGCTTGTTTGCCAGCAATCGTCAACTGCTGCGGGGTGCGGATCCCGGCAACCACATCCTCGCCCTGTGCGTTGATTAAAAACTCGCCATAGAACAGATTTTCGCCGGTCGATGGATCGCGGGTGAAGGCAACCCCGGTAGCGCAATCCTCGCCCATATTGCCAAACACCATGGCCTGCACATTGACAGCGGTACCCCAGGCAGCGGGGATACCATGCAGGTTGCGATAAACGATGGCACGCTGGTTCATCCAGGAATCAAATACCGCGCCAATCGCGCCCCAAAGTTGAACCATTGGATCTTGCGGGAAATCGCTGCCAAGTTCACTTCGGACTTTAGCTTTATAGTGCTCTGTCAGGGACTGTAGATCATCGGCACTCAGCTCGGTGTCAAGGTCGACGCCGCGCGATTCCTTGGCCAGTTCAAGCAGTTCTTCAAAGTGATAATGATCGACCCCCAAAACCACATCAGAATACATCTGGATAAAGCGGCGATAGCTATCAAATGCAAAGCGTGGATCACCAGAGCGGGCTGCCAGCCCGGCAACAGTGGCATCATTGAGGCCGAGGTTAAGAACCGTGTCCATCATCCCTGGCATGGAGGCTCGCGCCCCCGACCGTACAGACACCAAAAGCGGATTATCAGGGTTGCCAAAGCCTGCACCAGTTGTTTCTTCAATATCGCCAAGGGCGCTGGCGACCTGGTCATTTAAGGCTTCTGGGTAGCTGCGATCATGGTCGTTAAACCATGTACAGACCTCGGTTGTGATCGTGAAGCCTGGCGGCACGGGAAGTTTCAAACGCGCCATTTCAGCAAGGTTGGCCCCTTTGCCACCGAGCAAGTTACGCATTCCAGTATCACCCTCGGAGGCGGCGCCTCCGAACCCATAAACCCATTTGGACATGACGTCTTCCTAACCCTCAATCTGGCCGAAATCGGCAACTTTACCCATGGCATTGCGGATATGTGTCAACAGACGTAGCCGATTGATCCGCAGTGTGGGATCATCGGCATTGACGGTGACAGTTTCAAAAAAGCCGTCAAGTGGTGCACGCAAGCCTGCCAGGGCGCGCATCGCGGCGGCAAAGTCTTCTTTTTCAAGTGCGGCTGTTAACGTCGCATCAGCAGCTAATAAAGCCTTATTCAGGTCAATTTCGGCAGCTTCGCGCAACTGACTCGACTCGACACTGCCGCTGAAACCATCCGGCGTTTTCTTTTCCTCAGCAGCGACGATGTTGCTGGCACGGCGGAACGCAATCAAAAGATTCTCGCCATCATCGCTGACCAGGAATTGGCTTAACGCCTCAACCCGCGCCAAGAGGCGCACCAAATCATCCTCACCTCTGAGGGCAAAGACAGCTTGGATCAGGTCATGGCGGACCCCTTGCGCGCGCAAATGCACTTTCAAGCGATCGGCCAAGAATGGCAGCAGGTCAGCGGATGCGCCTGGATCAGACAGGGTGGTATATAAAGCGCGCGCTTGGTTAAAAACTGTTTGCAGTGGCAAGCGTAGCTGATTTTCCACGATCAGCCTGATAATCCCTAGGGCGGCGCGGCGCAATGCGAAGGGGTCTTTTGATCCTGTGGGTTTTTCATCAATGGCGAAAAAGCCAACCAAAATATCAATTTTATCTGCCAATGCGACAGCGATGCTGACGGCTTTGGTGGGGCAATCGTCGCTGGGTCCGGCCGGGGCATAATGATCTGCAATGGCGCTTGCGACCGCCTCCGATTCGCCATCGTGACGGGCATAATACTGGCCCATGATCCCTTGCACTTCAGGGAATTCATACACCATGGCGGTGGTTAAATCAGCCTTTGCGAGATGTGCGCCACGGGCCGCAAGATCGCTATCACAGCCTGCAATCGAGGGGGCAAGATAGCGAGCTAATGCGGTCATCCGCGCCACTTTATCGGCCATGCCGCCAAGCTGTTCATAAAAGGTCACATCGCCAAGAGCGGCAACGCGGCTGGCAAGAGGGGCCTTGCGATCTGTGTCCCAGAAGAACTTGGCATCTGAAAGCCGGGCGCGCAAAACCCTTTCATTTCCGGCGATAATCGTCTGATCACGGTCGCTATCAGCGGCCATATTGGCAACCACAATAAACTTATTGGCCAATGCGCCCTGACTGTCTTCAAGGGCAAAATATTTCTGATGGCTGCGCATTGAGGTGGTCAGCACTTCCGGCGGGATTTCCATGAAGTCAGCATCAATCGTGCCCATTAATGGATGGGGCCATTCAACCAATCCGGCAACCTCATCAAGCAAGCCTGGATCATCTATCAGCCGCAAGCCTGCAGAACCGGCCAAAGCGCTGGCTTGGTCGACGATTAGGGTTTTACGTGCTTCCCGGTCCAGCACCACGAAGGCGGCTGCGAGCTGGTCGCGGTAATCGCTGAAGTTGCGCACGGTGATCGCCGTTGGGGCAAGGAAGCGGTGGCCGTAGGTGGCATCGCTAAAGGGGAGGCGCCAATCCCCTAAATCAATCTCGCCTGTTAAGGGCGCGCCATCAAAAACCGCTAACACAGCCTGTAAAGGACGCACATATCGTTGTGTGTTGCGGGCCCATCGCTGACTCTTTGGCCAGGGCAAGTCGCGCACCGCGCGGGCACTCAGTTCCGCCAAAAGATCTGCGGTTGCCTGGCCGTTTTGCTCAACAATGGCGAACAGGAAAACCCCTTTGGGGGTGTCGCGTTCTTCGACCTGATCGCGGCTTAATCCCAGCGAGCCGAGGAAACCAGCAATGGCCTTTTCAGGGGCATCGGCGCGTGGGCCGCGCTTTTCTTCTCGGCGATCGGCTTGCGCCAGGGGTAAATCATTCACAACAAGGGCAAGGCGGCGCGGCGTCACATAAGCTGCGGCGTCGCTAAAACTAAGGCCAGCAGCTTTCAAGCCGTCAACAAAAATACGTTTTAGATCGTCAGCGGCCCGCGCTTGCATGCGGGCGGGAATTTCCTCGGAAAATAGTTCAAGCAGAAATTCAGCCATTGGCCGGCTCCTTGGACGTTTGCTCCTGTGCAAGCTTGCCGGCCGCCACCCAGCTTTCACAGCAGCCCCGCGCTAAGGCCCGCACGCGGCCAATATAGGCTTGCCGTTCGGTGACACTAATGACGCCACGTGCATCGAGCAAATTAAACAAATGACTGGCCTTCATGCATTGATCATAGGCGGGCAGTGGCACAGGCCGCGCATGGGCCAACAGCTCGTGGCAGGCGCGCTCTGCATCTTCGAATTGACGCAGCAGGGTGGTGGTATCTGCAAGTTCAAAATTATGGGCAGAGAACTGCCATTCAGCGTCTTTAAAGATATCGCCATAGACTTTTCCGCCCTGGTCTTTTGGCACGCCGTCCCAATCCAAATCATAGACGCTGTCGACATTCTGAATAAACATCGCCATGCGTTCCAAACCATAGGTCAGCTCAACCGGCACAGGGTCACATTCGATGCCGCCGACTTGCTGGAAATAGGTGAATTGCGTTACCTCCATCCCATCGCACCACACTTCCCAGCCAAGCCCCCACGCGCCCAGGGTGGGGCTTTCCCAGTCATCCTCAACGAAGCGGATATCATGTTTCATGGGATCTAGGCCGATGGCTTTTAACGAGCCGAGGTAAAGGTCTTGGCTGTCGGCGGGAGAGGGTTTCATCAAAACTTGAAACTGGTAGTAATGCTGAAGCCGATTGGGGTTCTCACCGTAGCGGCCATCGGTTGGCCGCCGCGACGGTTGCACGTAAGCACAGTTCCAGATGTCGTCGGGTCCAAGCGCCCGCAATGTGGTTGCCGGGTGAAATGTGCCCGCACCAACTTCCATGTCATAGGGCTGCAAGATCACGCAGCCTTGCCGCGCCCAATAGGCTTGCAGGGTTAAAATTAACGATTGGAAGTCACGCGCGGGCGGCGTGCTGGCGTCGGGAGTCGCGGTCGACATGAAAAACATCCTTCTTGGCGGAATGCTGCGGGTGCGAGAAGATAGGCGAGCGTTGGCTCTGAATCAAGGTGGCATTCCATCCCAATCTATTCGAACTATGTCTATTGGGGCTCAGTTTATGCGATTAACCTAAAAGGTCACGGGCCAGGGCGGTGCTCACATCATCAATCAGATGCCAGGCTTTGTCGACCATTCGGCTGTAATGTATGAAAGCATGTAACACGCCCCTGTAAATAACGAAATCACCAAGGTTCCCGGCGGCCCGAAGCCGCTGGGCTAAGTGAATTGAATCATCAAGCAAGGGATCGAGAGCGGCTGCAAATACATGCACCGGCGGCAGGCCCGAAAGATCCGCGTTGCCAGGGCGCAGCATTGGATGTTCTGCATCCATCGGATCCGCCAAAAGCAGATCGCGGTAGATCGCCAGGTCAGCGATTGGCAAATCAAACTCTGGGCCGCCAAACTTCTGATAAGAAGGACTGTCAAGCTGGCGAAAGTAACCGCCATAGATGAGCCCGGCGGACGAAAGCTTGTGATGGCCTTGATCACGGTCGGTCAGCAAGGCCGCCAGCGCCCAAGAGGCACCTGCCGAATCGCCAGCAACACCGATGCGGCTGGTAACAAGCTGCCAGTCAACGCCATGGGCTGTGATGTAATCGACGGCGGCCAGACAGTCATCCAAAGGCTGCGGAAACTTATGTTCGGGAGCCAGGCGATAAGCAATGGCGATAACAGCACAGCCAGAGTGTATCGCAATCAGCCGACAGACTTTGTCATGCGTTTGTAAATTGCCAACCACATTGCCGCCGCCATGGAAAAAGACAATGGCGGGCAGGTCGCCAGAAATGCTGGGGTAATAGCGGCGAACCGGCACCGGTCCGTGCGGGCCGGGAAGGTGGTCATCGACAATCCGCGGGAGGGCTGGCGAATCGGCATTCCACCAATGTCGCCCGCGATTGTACTGTTGGCGGGCCTCGGCAATCGACACAGCTGTGCCTTCTGATATCAACCCATGCTCATCGGCAATCTCGGCCTTGCGCAGCATCGCCAGACGCATCTGCGGGTCAAGGCGGTCGGTTACCATTACGCAAGCGGGTCCAGATTAAGATCTTTACGCGCTGCTGCTGCTGATTGCTCGATCAGGGTGTGGGCGTCTTCGACCATGCGGGTCAAATTGATGAAAGCATGCACCATGCCTGGGAAAATCCGAAATTCACCTGGCACGCCAGCGGCCCGCAGCTTGGTATTAAAGACAATTGAATCATGGCATAGAACGTCTAGTTCTGCGGCATAAACATGGGTTGGCGGCAGGCCTTTCAAATCGGCGTTTAACACCGCAACACGCGGATCATTCGGATCACCATCAGGGCCAAGGTAATGCTCAAAAAAGCTTGTCATCATTTCCCGCGACAATCCATAGCGGCCGTCTGCAAATTGTTGATAAGAGGGGGTGTCAAAATCACTGTTAAAAACGCCATAGAACAGCAGTAAAGATTTTAAACTGTGATCGCCCTGGTCGCGCAGATCAAGGGCCAGCGCTGCGGCCAGATTGCCGCCCGCGCTATCCCCCCCCAGAATCAACTGCTCACCATCAATCCCCCACGCCGCGCCTGATTGGCGCAGATGATCATAGACGGCTCGCGACTCGTCCAAGGCCACGGGGAATCGTGCCTCTGGCGACAGACTGTAATCAACAGCAACAACCACAGCACCGGTTTTCAGCGCCAAATACCGCATCGCCCGGTGATGGGTCTCCAAGCTGCCCATGACCCAGCCACCGCCATGTAGATATAACAGCCCAGGGGCCATTTTGGCAGTCGTCGGATAAATGAGGCGCACCGGAATATCGCCACTTGGACCGTTGATAACGGTTTCAACAGATTTTGTGACCGCCGGTAGATCTTGGTTCCACCAGGCCCGTTCCTGTTCCATGCGCTGACGACCCGCAACCGGACTAAGGTCTTCGCGGCGGCCGTTGATATTTTGTGCCACGGCAATGTCCGTCATCCGCTGGATAGCGGTAAGCATATCGGGGGCGAGGGGCGGGTCTTGATTATCTGACGTCGTCATCACAGGCAGCCTTTAAAGGTGGGTAAATGGGGGCTCGGGAAATCATCGGGTCAGGAGGTGACCGTCGCAATTATGACATGATTCCATCCGCCGTTGCCAGCATATGACTTAAGCCGCGACCACTATGGCGCATCCGCCAAGAGAGCATTCGGCTGCGCAGGTCACTCAAAACGTCTGCATACTGCGGGTCCCCGGCACGGTTGTAATGCTCGTTTGGGTCCTCTTGCAGGTCAAATAGCAATGGCGGCAAATCGCCAAAATGCACATATTTGAAACGCTCACTGCGGATTACAGCAAGCTGTCTGTCATCGCTATGATCGCTATCGGGCAGTCCGGCTTGGCGTGCGGCGTGGCGGAAATCATGTTCCCAGTGCACTTCTTGGCGCCAATCGCTTGGCTCAACACCGTTTAAAAACGGTGTCAACGCGCGGCCATCTAGGGTTACTGGCTGTGGAAGATCAAGATGATCTAAAATCGTTGGCACAATATCGATGTTTTCTGTGAAGCGATGTACCACATGGCCCTGATGTGTCGCCTCGGGATCGCGAATAATCAGAGGAATGTGATAGGCACCATCAAAATAGCCAGATTTTCCAAACAGATAATGATCGCCCAGCATCTCGCCGTGATCAGATGTGAAGATAATCAGAGTGTCTTCATACTGATCATGGGCTTTCAACCAGGCGATTAAGCGCCCGACTTGGGCATCAACCTCGGCAATCATCGCAAAATAGATGGCCCGTAAAACAGCCACATCATCATCATCGAAGTCAGTGACAAGACCTTGGCCATTGGCAATGTAATGATCGGCCTGAACAGAGCCCAGGAGGGCCGCTAAATAGGGATGTTGTTGGCCCTCGTTGGCGGGGCTTTGGGCGCGCAAAGGCGGCGGCATCTTTGCTGGATCAAATAGCGTATTATACGGAGCCGGCGCACAGAAGGGCGGGTGTGGGCGTAAAAAAGATAGATGCGCAAACCAAGGTGACTGTCCCTGCTTTTCTGCATAATCGGTAAAGGCCCCGACAAGGAAGGCGGTCTCGGTTTCGTCGCTGCTAAAGCGCGGCGGATCTAAGCTTGGGTGTTTGCCTGGGTTTGGATATGTCTGCGGGTCTGGCAGGTATAAGTCGATTTCATCTGCGGGCACATCGACCCCACGCGCCGCCAGCCATTGTCGCCATGGTTGCCCATACCCATCGAGCATAACGCCGCCGCGTGGGCCAGTGCGAAAGCCAGGAAGGACGCCTTCATAGGTGTTCATCCAGGGATCATCATCGCGGCTCACTCGTGGGTCGCGGGTCTGGTCTGTATAGCCGAAGAGCACTGGGTCATAGCCGTGGCGGCGGGCCATGCGGGCGATGTTGTCGTGACGTTGGTCTAAGGGCGTGCCGTTGAAGACGACCCGGTGGTTCATCAAATACAGCCCTGTCAGCAGGCTTGCCCGGGATGGCGCGCAAGGCGTGGCTTGACAAAAGTGTTGCCGAAAGGCGGTGCCATCGCGCGCTAAGGCGTCAAGATGCGGCGTCGCCACATGCGCGTGACCGTGCGCTGATAAACAATCCCCCCGAAATTGATCCGCTGTGATGAGAAGAACATTTTTGACCATGGTGAACCGCTCTTTATTACGAGGATGACTGTTGGCTTGCGTCAATCATGAAAGCACGTAACAGTTATCATACCAGAGGTGATTATTTTATGACCGTCACGTGCCTAAACGTCGATCGAAAGAAGAAGATATGTCAATTCTTAACGCCATTCCGCTGTGTTTTTCTGACACTTATGCCGAGGCCCGGCAACGCTTTTTAGATGCGGGTAAAGGGTTTGGTTTGACCCCGAAGAGCTATCTGAACCCGCAACTTGGGCCTGAAGGGGAGACCTTGGCGACAGATTGTCTATGGGTTGGGCCTGCTGATGCGAAAAATGTTTTTGTGATGCTTTCCTCGACGCATGGGGTTGAAGGTTTTTGCGGATCAGCCTGTCAGATTGACTGGTTGCTGCAAGGCGGCGCCGCCAATCTGCCAGATGCAGCGGCTGCTTTGATTGTCCATGCCATCAACCCCCATGGGTTTGCCTGGCAGCGGCGGGTGACCGAAGAGGGCTGTGATTTGAACCGCAATTATGTGGATTTTAACCAGCCTTTGCCTGCGAACCCCGGTCATGATGAATTAGTTGATTGCTTTGTGCCAGCGGGGCTTGATGATGATAGCTTGGCGGCGGCAGATGCGAAAATTGCGGCGTTTCGTGCCGCACATGGCGAAACGGCCTTCCAAGCGGCCCGTAAACAAGGCCAGTATAAGCATGATCATAGCGTCTTCTTTGGCGGCTTTGCACCGACATGGGCACGCCGCACGTTAGAGATGATCATCGATGATTATGATCTTGCAGACCGGGAATTTACGGTCGCGGTCGACTATCATACCGGCCTTGGGCCGCATGGTCATGGCGAGCCTATATGCGGCCATCTGCCAGATACAGTTGGTTTTCGCCGGGTGCTGGAGATGTATGGCGATTTTGTCGGTGTCCCTGAACTTGGGACCTCATCATCCATCCCCTTGACTGGCACATCGCGCGAAATGTGGAATCGGAAGCTTGGTGATAAATATGCCTATGTGGCGTTAGAATATGGCACCTATACCCCCGACAGCGGCTTGCGCGCCATGCGGGCGGACCATTGGCTGCATGCCCAAGGGGATGTGGATTGGCAGGCCCCTGAGGTACAGGCCATCAAAGCGGCTTTGAAAAAACATTTTTATCCCGGCAGCCGTGACTGGCAAGAAATGGTGCTCTGGCGCAGCCGTCAAGTTCAACGCCAAAGCCTGTCAGGTCTGATGTCGCCAAGAGGTTATGATGTCTGATGCGGTCACTGTGATTCCAGCCCGCGGCCAATTGTCCCCCTTGGTCCTTGATAGCCCGCATACGGGCATGCTGTTCCCCGACGATTTTCGACCGGCGCTGGCGATGACGGAATGTGAGCGGGTCAATGATTGGTTCATTGACGAGATTTTTAGTGCTGGCCCAGATCACGGTGCACCGCTGATTTTGGCTGAATTCCGACGTGCCTATATTGATCCCAACCGCGATATCACGGATTTGGATCTGGCGATTGTCGCCGATGGCTGGCCGCACCCTGTGGTGCAGACCGAAAAGACCAGCCGTGGGGCCTCGCTTATTTGGCGGCTGATCGACGGTGAAAAGATCATCTATGACCGTCAGCTCAGCCATGACGAGGTGACGGCACGGATTGAACGATATTGGCGGCCGTATCATGTGGCGGTTAAGACGGCGCTGAATCACACCTATGCGGCTTTCGGCAAGGTCTTTCATATCAATTGTCATTCAATGCCTGAATTTGGTCATGCGCGATGGGGAGATGCGGACATTCGGCGTGCTGATATGGTCATTGGCACCCGTGATGGCAGCACTGCGGGCCCAGAATTTACCGCCGTTGTGGTCGATCATCTGCGGGCGGCTGGCTATCAGGTGGCCATCAATGAGGGTTTTAAAGGCGTCGAGCTGGTGCGCCGATATAGTGATCCAGCAGCAGGCCGCGAATCCCTCCAGATTGAGGTTAATCGTGGCCTTTACATGGATGAAGAAGCGATCACACGCTCGGCCCGGTTTGCCCAAACAAAAGCAGATATCAGTGATCTGATTGCCGCTGTGGCTGAATATGCGCGCCGCCAGGTCACCACGGCTTAAAACCGGTTGGCCCGATACGGTGACAGATCAACGCCAGGATTGTGGCCATCAATCAAGTCACCAATAATTTGCCCTGTCCGCGCTGATAGGGTCAGGCCGATATGCCCATGGCCAAAAGCCAGCAAGACATTTTGATGGCGTGGTGACCGGCCAATCACGGGCAAGCTGTCAGGGGTCGCGGGACGCCGTCCCATCCATTCCCGATTAACCGTGCCATCCAGTCCTGGCAGGGCCTCACGGGCCATCGCCACATGGCGGCGTAATAACCTAAAATCAGGCGGCGCATCCGGGGTGGAGAGCTCTGAGCCGGTGGTGATCCGATACCCATCGGCCATCGGTGCAATGACACAGCCAACATCGCCAATCACCGTTGGACGGCGCAGCAAGCTGTCGCCGGTACGCACAATATTGGCATGGTATCCGCGCTCGGCCTGCACCAAAACAGGCGCTCCAAGGCGGCGTGCAAGTTTTTGTGATTTGGCGCCTGTGGCCAAGATCACCATATCGCAATCATGCATGCCAAGGTCGGTAATGACGTGCTTGGGGCCGTTATCGCCAATCGCAAAATCACGCACTTCTTCGGCAAAAATCTGCCCGCCTAATCGGCGAAAGGCTTCTGCATAGGCCTCGGTTAATTTTAACGGGCTGGTCACAAAGCCGTTGTCAGGCTGGAAAAAACCAATTTTAAAACGGCGATGAAGATTCGGTTCTAGTTGGCGAAGCTCATCTTCATTTAAGGTTTCTGTATTGACGCCAGCGGCATCCATTGCGGCCCGTTCATCAGCGCTTTTTTGAAAACTGGCGTCATTTGGATAAACCTTCAGCCAGCCAACAGGTTCAACAATGCCAGCGATGCCATGTTGTTTCATCAGTGTGGTATGGGCGGGCATGGCGGTTTGGGCCAAAGCGGCCAAGGCCGCCGAAATTTCTGCCAGGCGTGAGGGCCGCCCAGACAGAAAAAATTGCGCCAGCCAAGGGGCCATTTGCGGCAAGGTTGACCAGCGTGTTTGCACAGGTGACTTTGGATCAACAATCATCTTTGGCAATTGTTTCCACAAGCCTGGTGTCGATGTTGGCCAGATCGACCCGATGGCAATTGACCCCGCGTTGCCAAAAGACGTTCCTGTTCCGGGGGGACGCGGATCGATTAAGCTGACCTGATGGCCGCGCATGGCCGCTTCAAGAGCACAGCAGGTGCCAACCACACCGGCACCGATTACAACGATTTTTTTCTTTGCCAAAGCGGTGCTCATGTCACCCTCCCCTTCGCGCGTCGCTTGCAATGAACCGCTAACTTAGCATTATTCGCGCGCAAAAGCCTTAGGCGCCTTCGAAATCAACGTTTGACCACTCCTGCCACAGCTTTGCCAAGGCGGCATAATCTTCATCGCCCATGCCGCGCGCCTCGGCGATCTCATAGGGGGTGTGAGCGGCCATATGGGCGAAGAGTGGCACGCCCAACTGCTGTGAGGTTTCCAAAGCAAGGATGGAATCTTTACGGGCATTGCTGACCGACATGCCAGCGGCATAATTGCCGTCTTTCATGCGCTCCTGCACCCTATGAACCAAGGGGCGCATCAGGCCTTCTTCACGGTTCAAGATATCAATCATGGTCTGCATCGGAACACCGAGTTTGGTGGACATGGCAAAGGCTTCGATGAGAACCAC
This sequence comes from Nisaea sp., assembly GCA_042088965.1. Taxonomy (GTDB): domain Bacteria; phylum Pseudomonadota; class Alphaproteobacteria; order Thalassobaculales; family Thalassobaculaceae; genus TMED26. Next base: position 28,597 of record JBELLC010000020.1, read on the forward strand.
CATGACCGCATGCATGACGCCGTTGTTGACAACTTTGGCACCCATGCCAGCACCGATCGGGCCAAGCTCAAATATCCGCTCGGCCAGAAGATCCAGAACCGGGCGGGCTGTTTGCTTGTCAGCGTCGTCACCGCCCAGGAAGAAGGTGATTTCACCTGCTGCCATGCTGGCCACACCGCCTGCAATGGCGGCATCAACAAAGGCGACGCCTGCTGCTTTTGCTAACGCATGACCGGCCAATGCTGTCGCTGGGGTCACGGTGCTGGTTTCAACGATCACCTTTGGGCGGTGACCGGCAGCCAAAATCTCCTCAATCACAGCAAGAGAGATTTCTGGTTTTGGCAGTGACAGGATCAGATGATCAGCATCTGCGGCCACAGCAGCAGCACTCTCAACACAGCGCATGGCGATGTCGTCGACAGCGGCCACACGGGCCGGGCTGGGATCAAACCCGACAAGCGTCACTTGCTGTGCCGCCAAGGCCCGGCACATTGCTGAGCCCGCATTGCCGAGGCCAATCATACCAATGGTCATGGTCATGGAAATTCTCCACTTACGGATGGAATTTGTGCGCGGTACGCGCGCAATGAAACAGTATCAACACATCGTAGCCGCGCTCAAGCGCGATGACCAGTGCGGCGTCGCACTCATGGCGCGGTCCGCGTCTTATCGCAGGCGCGGGGGGAAAGCCAGCTCATGGTCGGCGCGCTCGATCGACAAGTTGGGACTGTAATAAGGATCATGATACAGCACTGCCCGATGGCGTTTGTGCATTGCAGCGATTGCCTCCCGCAGCGCGGCTTCTTTAGCGACCGTCATGAACCGCCCACGGGAAGCAGATTCGTGATGGGTGAGGATAGAATTCGGCGTCCACACAATCCTCAAGTTACGCTCAAGAACCCGCAGACACAGATCAACATCACTATAATCAATCGGGAAATCGACAGCATTGAAGCCGCCAATGGCGTCGAAGACGTCACGGCGCATCACCATGCAGGCCCCTGTGACGGCGGCAACATCGCGGAGACAATGAAGCCGCTCCATATAACTGCCTTCCGCACGGCCAATGCCGACAAAACTATGATGAGCGACCTTGTCGCCAACCAGATGCAGGCCCGCGTGCTGAATGGTATCATCGGGATAGAGAAGTTTTGCGCCGGCAAGGCCGATGTCAGGTTGGATCGCAAGCGCCACCAATTCTGTGAGCCATTCGGGATGCAAAGGCTCGCAATCATTATTCAGAAAACACAGTATTTCACTGTTATCTGTGGCCACAGCTTGGTTGTTTAGGGCGGAAAAGTTGAAGCTGCCAGAGACCGGGAGCACGCGCACCCGTGGGTCTGATGTTAAGGCTTCAAACAACTGAAATGTTGCCAGCTCGACACTGTCATTGTCGACGATGATGAGGTCAAAGGGATCATAATCTGTTTCCCTTAACAGCATTTTTAAGCATTTGCCGGTAAGGGCGGCCTGATCGCGCGTCGGCACAATGATGGTTACTTTGGGAAGCCGGTCTGGAAGCAGGAATTTAATCCGCAAACGCGGCGTCTCAACAACGACCTCACTGGCAATACCGGATTGTTGAAGATGGTCTGCGACAGCCCGCTGACCGGCGGCCAAGGTATACGGTTTGGCCTCCAGCTCAAAAGCGGTTGAGCCGACAGCGGCGCGCCAATGATACAGAATACGGGGGATATGGTGAATTTGATCAGCTGTTATCTCGCGACTGATGCGCAGCACCAAATCGTGGTCCTGACTGCCTTCGTAACCCACGCGCAAGCCATTGACAGCATTCACCAGCTGGCGATCATAAACCGCGAGATGGCAAATATAGTTTTGATTTAACAATAGGTAGGGCGACCAATCAGGCTTGAAATGTGGACCAAACCGATCACCCGAAGGGTCAATTTTATCCTCATCACTATAGATAAGCTTGACCTGTGGGTGCGCATGGATGGCTGCGATAACCCAGGATAAAGCATCCGTTGCCAGCATATCATCATGATCCAGAAAGGTGACAAATTCACCTGTGGCATATTTCAAGGCATCATTGCTGGCGCGAGAAATATGACCGTTTTGCAGCCGTCGTGTCAGGTGGATGCGCGGGTCAGCGGTTGCGGCTTGGTCCAGGAGTGCAATCACCTCTGGATCACGGGAGGCATCATCGCAGATACATAACTGCCAGTTTGGATAGCTTTGCTGCTGCACAGATTTGATTGCTTGGCTCAAGAAAACCGGATCGGGATCATGCACGGGCA
>JBELLC010000021.1:0-11329 GCA_042088965.1 Nisaea sp.
CCCCCCCCCCCCCCCCCCCCCCCCCCCCCCCCCCCCCCCCCCCCCCCCCGCCGCCGCCCCGGCAGTTGGGGCGGCGGCTGTACTGATGATGGAGATCAGATCACTCATATGTCGGTCCATGACATCAAACAGCAAATCTTCCTTTGAGGCGTAATAATGATAAATCAGCGATTTTGACATGTTACACGCGTTGGCAACCTCGGCAAGCGAGGCATTCGCCGCCCCTTGACGGGCGAAGATCGCCGCAGCCTGGGCGGCGATAAGGTTGCGTTTATCGCCGTAATCTGTTGCCTGTGGGCGGGCCATTCATACCCTCTTTATCGGCTGTTGGGCGGACTGTCTCGGCCATGTTACCGGAAAGCTGACCTTATCATAATCGACGGCGCCCCGTCTCCCGCACATCATGCGTCGATGATAGCAAAAAAGGGCCTTTCATTCAATAGTTGACCGACGGGTCGGTTAATTAATATACTGACGCTCAGACGGAAACAGCGGGCGGGCGGCGCCGAGGGATGCGGTTATGATACCACCTGAATTTAACACCATCCTTTTTGAGATGGCGGGTCATCTCGCGACGCTGACGCTTAATCGGCCAGATCGCTTGAACAGCTTTACCGTGGAAATGCATCAAGAGGTTATGGCGGCGATAACCCAAGCAGAAGCAGCTGGCGCACGGTGTCTGTTGTTAACAGGCGCAGGACGCGGCTTTTGTGCGGGTCAAGACCTCAGCGACCCAGCGATTGCAGGCGCTGGTGCGGTGCCAGATCTGGGTGAGACGGTTGACACTTATTACAATCCCTTGGTCAGACGATTAAGCAGCCTGCCGATGCCTGTGGTTGCCGCTGTCAATGGGGTGGCTGCAGGTGCCGGGGCGAATATCGCTTTGGCCTGTGATGTGGTGATGGCTGGCCGCAGTGCTAAATTTATCCAATCCTTTGCCGCCATTGGGTTGCTTCCGGACACTGGCGGTACCTGGATTTTGCCGCGTCTTGTGGGCATGCAGCGGGCCATGGGTTTGGCCCTCACCGGCGAGCCATTGGCTGCTGAACAAGCGGCTGACTGGGGGATGATTTGGAAATGTGTCGATGATGACGCGCTTCAGACCGAGGCAGGTGGTTTAGCGGCACGTTTGGCAACGGGCCCGACAAAGGGCTTGGTTGAAACCAAAAAGCGTATTCGGGCAGCGATGATGAACAGCTTAGATGCGGAGCTTGATGCAGAACGTGATGGCATGAGGATGCTTGGTGCGTCTGCGGATTTTGCCGAAGGGGTTGCGGCCTTTAATGAGAAACGTAAAGCGGTTTTTTCGGGGCGATAAGCGGCCAGGCTGGCGGCCAAATGAGACATTTATGATAAGGCGTAATGATGCAGATTGAGGCCGTTCAAATTGATGCAAATGCGGTTTTATCCGATACTGACTTGCAGGCCCTGCAACTGCGTCGCCTGCAAGCAGCATTGGCGCATGTGTATGAAAATAGCGCCGTTTATCGCAAAATGTTTGACAATGCCGGGGTGCGGCCACGGGATTGCCAATCCCTGGCGGATCTGGTCAAGTTTCCGTTCACCACAAAAGCGGCGTTCAGAGAAAACTACCCTTTTGGCTTTTTTGCAGTGCCGCAAGAGCAGATTGTGCGCCTACATGCCTCATCTGGGACGACGGGCACGCCGACGGTGGTGGGATATACCAAAGCTGACTTAAAAATGTGGAGCGGGCTTGTTGCGCGGTCGATTTATGTTGCCGGTGGCCGGGCAGGGATGAAAGCACATATTTCCTACGGTTATGGACTGTTTACTGGCGGTCTTGGGGCGCATTATGGGGCCGAAGAGCTTGGCTGTGCGGTCATTCCCATGTCAGGTGGCCAGACAGAAAAACAAATCCAGCTGATTGATGAGTTTAAGCCGGAAATTATCATGGTCACGCCAAGCTATATGCTGGCGTTGTTAGATGGGTTTCGGGCGCGCGGCCTTGATCCTCAGAAATCCTCGCTTCAAGTTGGAATTTTCGGGGCGGAGCCGTGGACCGTTGAAATGCGTGACGAAATCGAAACAGCCTTTGATTTGAAGGCGGTTGATATTTATGGCCTGTCAGAGGTTATGGGCCCCGGTGTGGCGCAAGAATATGCCGCCACCCAAGATGGCCTGACCCTTTGGGAAGACTATTTTTATCCGGAAATTATTGACCCAGACAGCGGCGCTGTTTTGCCTGATGGCGAGGAGGGTGAATTGGTTCTGACCTCGCTTGCAAAACAGGCCAGCCCGGTGATCCGTTACCGCACCCGCGACATTACCCGCTTGCTGCCGGGCAGTAATGGGCCGATGCGCCGGATCGCGAAGATTACCGGGCGTTCTGATGATATGCTGATCATCCGCGGGGTAAATGTTTTCCCCAGTCAGATTGAAGTTGAGATTTTGAAATGTGCGCAACTCGCACCGCATTACTTGGTCACTGTTTGGCGTGATGGCCCAATGGACGCGTTGACCCTCAAGGTTGAATCCCGGACAGCCTTAGATCAGGCCGCTTGCCACGCTCAGGCACAGGTCCTGCAAAAATTGCTGAAGACCTTCATTGGGGTTTCAGCACAGGTTGAGATTGTGGCCCCTGACAGCCTGCCGCGCTCACAAGGCAAGGCGGTGCGGGTTGATGATCAACGCGGCTAAGCGCGTTGGCCACCGTAACGATATATGATGACGACGCTAAAGGCGTGTGTGTGACGCTGTTTTTATCGTCATCGGAGGAAAATAAAATGTATGCACAAATGGTTAAATCTTCGGGCGCGCCGGTGAAGTCACTGGATGAGATGTCTGCCGATGAACGGGCCTTCCAAGAGCGTATAAACGCTAATTTGATGATCGAGCCGAAAGACTGGATGCCGGATGCTTATCGGCAAACCTTGATCCGGCAAATTTCACAACATGCCAATTCGGAAGTTGTGGGCCAATTGCCCGAAGGTAACTGGATCACCCGCGCGCCGTCGCTGGAACGCAAGGCGATCCTGCTGGCAAAAGTTCAAGATGAAGCCGGCCATGGGCTTTATTTATACTGTGCCGCCGAAACCTTAGGGATTTCCCGTCAAGAAATGACCGAGGCGCTTGTGTCTGGTAAAGCGCGGTATTCCTCAATCTTCAATTACCCCACCCTGACCTGGGCTGATATTGGGGCAATTGGCTGGCTGGTTGACGGTGCGGCGATTATGAATCAAGTGCCTTTGCAACGCTGTTCCTATGGCCCCTATAGCCGGGCGATGATCCGGGTTTGCAAAGAGGAAAGCTTTCATCAGCGCCAAGGGTTCGATATTTTGATGAAACTTTGCGCGGGCCGTGAGGCCCAAAAAGCCATGGCACAAGACGCCATTAATCGGTGGTGGTGGCCATCGGTGATGATGTTTGGCCCGCCCGACGATGCCTCGGTGCATAGCGCGCAATCGATGGCCTGGAAAATTAAAATCTATTCGAATGATGACTTGCGCCAAAAGTTTGTCGATCAAACGGTGCCACAAGCTGAATATCTGGGCCTGACGCTGCCTGATCCTGATCTTAAGTGGAATGAGGAACGCGGCCATTATGATTTTGGTGAGATCGATTGGGCAGAATTTTACGCTGTGTTGAAAGGCAATGGACCTTGTAATGCGGAACGACTCGCGGCCCGGCGCAAGGCCTGGGATGAAGGTCGTTGGTTCCGCGATGGCCTGATGGCGCATGCGGAAAAACAAAAGCAAGTTGCGTAAAGGAGAGCGCCATGACTGTTGAAACGCCGCTTTGGGAAATCTTTGTCCGTGGTAAATTTGGCCTCAGCCATCGCCATGTGGGCAGTCTGCATGCGCCAGACGCCGAAATGGCGATTAAAAATGCCCGCGATGTTTATACCCGCCGCCATGAAGGGGTCTCGATTTGGGCGGTGCCATCCAAAGATATCGCTGCCAGCGCCCCAAGTGATAAGGCGGCGCTCTATGATCCAGCAGATGCGAAAATTTATCGCCATCCCGGTTTCTTTAACATTCCTGACGATATTGGACCGATGTGATGGCAGAACAGTTGGTGCGGGATAAAAGCCCGCAATCAGATCATCACTTGGCCGAAAAACTTGCTCTTAGGATGGGGGATAACTGTCTGATTTTAGGTCAGCAGTTAGCTGAATGGTGCGGCCATGCTCCAGAATTAGAAGAAGATATCGCGATCACCAATGTTGCCCTAGACATGATCGGTCAGGCCCGCCTTTGGCTAGATTATGCCGGCAGCTTAGAGGCCCAAGGCCGCGATGCCGATCGCCTTGCGTTTGAGCGGCAATCGCGGGAATTTACCAATGTGTTGTTGGTCGAGCAGCCGCACCCAGACTTTGCTGTTACCCTGATGCGGCAATTCATCTTCGATTGTTGGCACTTACCGATGCTGCAAAGCCTGTGTCACAGCTCGGATGAAACAATCGCAGGCATTGCCCAAAAAGCTGTCAAAGAAGTGACCTACCATCTCGACCGCTCAAGCGATTTGATTACGCGCCTTGGCGATGGCAGCCCTGAAAGCCATGCCATGATGCAGTCTGCATTACAAACCTTATGGCGGTTCTCTGGGGAATTGGTGACCGCTGATGCTTTGGATGGGGCGATTTGTGAGGCGCAGTTAATGCCACCATTGGCAGATATCAAACAGCAGTTTGACCAAAATATCGCCCGTACCCTGGCGGCGGCAACCCTCTCGGTACCGGCAGAGGTTTTTATGCAACTTGGGGGTAAAACCGGCCTACATGGGGAAGCGATGGATTATATTCTTGCCGAGCTGCAGTTTCTACCGCGCAGCTTCCCAGGTGCCAAATGGTAACCGCGCAGGTCCCGCGTGACAACCCACATCGCCCAGATCGCCCAGATCGCCCAGATCGGCGGGATAATTTGCCAACGCTGGAAACAATTTGGCGCTGGTTGGATGAGGTGGCGGATCCAGAAATTCCAGTGATCTCGCTGGTTGATCTTGGGATTATTCAAGATATTCGATGGCAGAACGACAGACTCGAAATTACGGTCACCCCAACCTATTCGGGCTGCCCTGCAACAGCGGCGATTAACCTCGATATTGGTGAAAAGCTGCGCCAAAAAGGTATCGAAGATTTTACCATCCAACAGCGTTTGGTACCGGCTTGGACAACGGATTGGATCAGTGAGGCTGGCCGCGAAAAGCTGAGGGCTTATGGTATTACACCGCCTGCAGAAGCGGCGGTCAGCTGTGTTGGGGTGTTGAAACAGAGTGCGGTGCCCCGGGCGGCGATCGCTTGTCCGCGTTGTGCGTCGGAAAATACCGAATGTATCAGCCGTTTTGGCTCTACTCCTTGTAAAGCAGCCTATCGCTGCCGGGACTGTTTAGAGCCTTTTGATTACTTCAAACCGTTTTGACGAAAGGACAGCTGCGATGGCCAAATTCTTTCCTTTAAATGTTCTTTCGGTTGTGCCTGAAACCCGCGATGCTGTGGTCGTGCAGCTTGCCCCTCACCCTCAAGATGCGGCGCATTTTAACTTTATTCAGGGACAATATCTGACCTTTCGCAAAGATTTTGAGGGGCAAGATGTTCGTCGCTCCTATTCGATTTGTAGCGCCGCTGATAGCGGTGTGCTGCGGGTTGCTGTGAAAAAGGTGACGGGCGGTTGTTTTTCCACCTGGGTCAATGACAGCTTGAAAGCAGGCGATGTGCTGGACGCCATGCCGCCTGCGGGGAATTTTCATGCGCCATTGCAGCCAAACCAAAACCGCCATTATCTCGGCTTTGCGGCGGGCAGTGGCATCACGCCAATTATTAGTTTGTTAAAAACAGTTTTGACGACAGAGCCAAAGGCCACATTTACCCTGGTCTATGGCAATAAATCACCTGTCACGATCATGTTTCGGGATGAATTAGAGGATCTGAAAAATACCTATATGGGGCGTTTGTCGATCCTGCATGTTTTGGGGTCTGAGAATGACTTGGATCTGTTTGCAGGTCGTATCGACCGCCAAAAGATGACGGCGTTAATGGGCGGTTGGATTGATGCGCGCGTCGCAGATTTGGCGTTTATCTGCGGGCCTGAGGGGATGATGCAGGATGTTTCGGCAGCCCTGCAAAGTCATGGCATGGCGACATCACAGATTAAGTTTGAATTGTTTGGGGCACCCCAACAGGGTCAGGTGGCCCGCCCTGCGGTAACCGATGCGGCCTCTCTCGGTGACCGGCAATGTGCGGCGGTCCTGACCATTGATGGGGTCACCCGGACCGTGACGATGCCCCGCACCGGGCAATCTGTTCTGGAGGCCGCCCTTGGCGCTGATTTGGGTGCACCATTTTCCTGCCGCGCTGGGGTGTGCTCAACCTGCCGGGCGCGGGTTGTGCGCGGCGAATACGAAATGCTGGCCAATTATGCGTTGGAAGATTACGAGATCGAGCAGGGTTATGTCCTGACCTGTCAAACCTATCCACAAGGTGATGACATTATCGTTGATTACGATCAATAAACGCCATGGCAGTAGCGGCCATGGCGTTTATCAAATCTTAGGTATGAAAACCTGCATGGTTTTTTACGCCCATGCAGGTTTTCTGTCTGGTCTAATCGCCGGCTTCGGCGGCATGCGCCTCACGCGCACCATCGCGATAGAGGGCTTTGCCGAGGGAAACACACATCAGCATCATAACCATAGTAAAGGGTAAGGCGCCAATGATCATGGCGCTTTTTAACGCCTCCATTGGATTGCCCCCGTCTTGGGTGCGCCCGGCAATCAGCAAGGTACCGATGACCAGGGTTAGGATCACACCCCAGACAATCCGGTGCTTGATGCCGGCCGTGGCATCGCCGCCGGACATGATGGTGTTCATCACCAAAATCCCAGAGTCAGCAGAGGTCACTAAGAAAGTCATGATCAACACCACACACATGATGGTAATCAGGCTTAAAAAGAGATCGCTGCTAATCATCACCCCGAGGGTGGCGAATAACTTGTTGGTGTTAGAGGCTCCAATGATGCTGCCATTAGCGCCGCCTGTGAGTTCAAGATCGATGGCTGTGCCCCCCAGAATGGTCATCCAGGCGAAACACACCAAAGATGGTGCAATCACACAGCCGACAATGAACTCACGCACCGTGCGCCCCCGAGAAATGCGGGCCAGGAAGAGGCCAACAAAAGGTGAGAAGGCAATCCACCACGCCCAATAGAAGGTTGTCCAGCCGGACTGCCAACCAAATTGCCGGCCCGGCTCACCCGCTGTGTAAGCAGCTTTTAGGGCTTCGGAAGACAAACCAGCGGCGGCGCCTTCAAGCCCCTCCTGGAATTTATCAAAAGTCCCCCACGCATTGGTTGCCCCAGCATAAAGATCTGCTGCCAAGGGCTTTGCTGTGGCGGGCAGTGCTGCGGCGAACTCTGCCATTGAATGCGGTGTGTACGCCCCAAAAGACAGTTGCAGAAAATGGATAAGGTAGTCGAACAGTGCTGTTCCATAGGTGGTCATGGCAAAAACGAAGGAACCAAAAACCACGAATACGAGCAGCAGGATGATCGATAGGACCAGATTAAGGTTAGACAGGTATTTCACCCCCCGACCAACCCCTGAGACGGCGGAGAGAATGGAAAGCCCCATGATGATGACAAGTCCCACCACAAGACCGACTGTCCCAGGTGTCGGCACCTTACCGGTAAGATCCATCAACCATTCCATGCCGGTGATGGCATAGACCCCGTCAATGAACTGGCTAACGCCAAATCCAATGGTCACCGAGACCCCCAGAATTGTCGCGACAACGCCCAGAACATCAACAATATGACCGATAAAGCCGTTTGCATGTTTACCAAGCAGCGGTGTTAATGCTGAGCGGATGGTCAGCGGCATATTGCGGGTATAGGCGTAATAGGCCAAGGACAGACCTGTGACCACGTAGATGGCCCAGGCGTGAAAGCCGTAATGTAAAAAGGTGTAGCGATAACCGCTTTCCAGCGCGTTTTCGCTGTTCGGCAGCACTGCGCCTGAGACAGTCACAGGGTTGGATCCCCAAAGCCCAAGGGGCTCTGCAGTCGCAAAAACCATCAGGCCGACCCCAAGGCCCGCTCCAAACATCATCGAAAACCAAGAAAACGTTGAAAATTCGGGCTTTTCACCAGCATTGCCCATGAGCCGACGGCCTGTTTGTGGCAAGATCGCAAGCACCAGTAAAAAGAACACAAATAGTCCCACAATAACAATGTAGAAACCGTTGAAACTTGCCAGCAGTTGACCGTTGAGACTGCCCAGAACACCGTTGGCGTTCGCGGGCCAGAAAAGCGCCCAGATCACCAGTAGAACCATTGAGAGCTTACTGATCAACGCAATAGGTATGCTGTACCCATGATAAAACCCAGACGTAGCTTTTTTGATCTGTAAATCTGTAAAGGGTTGGTTTATTCCCATTTTCTCCTCCTCAGAAGTGTATTTTAACGTCAGCGACGCCTTGGTCGCCGTGTCAAGGTGCGACAATTGAGCAAGTGGAGTGTTAGGCATTAATCTTATGAAATCAATCAAAGATTGTAATCTTATTCAAGTAAGAGAAAATTTTTCAATAAAAACAGTGTGAGATAGACAATATCGTCCTAAGTAACTCACCTATTTCAAAGATCTCAAATCAGATTTTCTATGAATAGGCGTAACTCTTGACTGCTGAGTCGGGCTTCGCGAATCAGGGTGTCAAAATGTTCTGTGAAGGCTTGGATCCGCTCGCGATCCCGAAAAGCGATATAGTTATGGCCAATGTAGATGACCGCTTGCAGCGGGCCGAAAATAGTCAGCGGTGCCGAAAACAACCGATGCCCGTCAAACAGGTAAACCCGAACACGTGGGTAGAACTGATCAATGAGGGCCAAGAAATGGTCAATCTGTTGGTGTTTTATGGTCGCGGGAATGTCATGGTAATAGCCATGACCACGCACAAAGCTTTCGATCTCATGAACAGGCAGAGCGATTTCATAATCAGAGCGTGATTGCCGCATGAGGTTGAGCCGATTGTTTGATGCGGCAATCGCTTGTTGGCTGCTACGACCCAGATGGTGCGCATATTCCCAGGCCAGCATATCATCGGTTTTCAGGATATCTGGAATGGTGGCAGGGACATGGCGGATTTTGTACCCTGCTGCTTCGCGGTGGGCGTTATAGATTTGCGCATCAATCATTGTCCGCGTGGCGGGGGTGAGCGCAATTGAACTGGCCAACAGGTCAGCCGTATTTTCAGGGCGGTCCGACAGGCTCAACAGCCAATCGGCGGATACGTTCAAGGCGGCTGCGCATTCGCCAACGACATGCGCATTGGGCAGCCGCGCCCCATCACCGTTCAGCAATTGTGAAATCGTCGACCGATCCACACCGATGTCGCGGGCAAGCCCAGATTGTGTAACCTGGCGTCGGGCCATCGCTGATTTTAGGCGCTCTCGAAATTGTAGCGCCCGGTCACGTTTGTTTAATTTAGTCATCAGACTGTAAGTAATAGTCAATTTTGTCTTGTTTGTTAACCATATTCAGGATGGTGAGCGGGATAGAGTTCCGGCACCCTCGCTGTCTGATATTTGGTGAGGGTCAATGGACAGTAAAGCGAGAACGATTTTAAAGGCGATCATTTGGATGGCCCTAGGGCTGATCACCATGGGGTTGGTCGGTTTGGCCTTTACGGGGTCGTTTTCAATCGGTGCCGGCATGGCGCTTTTGAACAGCTTGATTGGTCTGTTTTGCTACGTCATCTATGAACGGATCTGGGCGCGGATCTCCTGGGGCCGCAGTGGCTAAAGGCAGCTGCCCCATGCATTGAGTATTGGCATTGGGCCGCAGCGTGGGCTGGTAAGGGCGGACGCTGACCCGCCCTGCGACGGTGCTGCTTAAGCGGGGAAGAGTTGATCGAGCTGTTGCCCCACGGTTTGCCCATCCACTGGTGGTAGGGCTGTTAAGGGTGCCCGAACGGCCCGCCATGATGGATCCGCTTGGCGGTGGGCGATTAAGGCTTTTACTGCGGCAATGATGGGATGGGCCAGCAGGACGTCAATTAATGCGGGCAAGTTTTCAGCATGTGCCTGGTCATGGACAAGGCCTTTAATCACTTCAGGGATCACATTGGCAGCCCCGGAAATGGCCCCAGTCGCGCCAGCCTGCATGCCTTGTTCTAATTGACCTTCATGACCGACAAAGATCTGCAAGGAAGCGCGTTCTTTGATCAATTGTGCGGTATGGGGCCAATTACCCGAGCTGTCCTTAACACCGGTGACGACATTGGGGAAGGCGGCGGCAAGGCGTTTCACCAAATCAACGCTGAGCGGCACCTGGGTAAAGCTCGGAATGTGATACAGCACAAAACCCCCAGGGTTTGGGCCCGCCGCCGTAATCGCCTCGCTGAACCAACGATACAGGCCTTCATCATCAACGCCTTTATAATAGCTTGGCGGGGCCAGTAAGACATGCCCACAGCCATGATCAAAAGCGCCGCGTGCTTCGGCTCCCGCGGCACTGGCTGTCAGTGCAAAAATACCGGACCCGAGTTGCTGTGGCGTGATCCCGGCGGCTTGGCAGGCGGCAATTGCTGCCTGCCGTTCGGTTGCAGAAAAGCTGGCCCCTTCGCCGGTCGTACCAAACAGGGTCAATAAATCAATACCGCGCGAAAGCAGGTTCCTGGTATGGGCCACAAGTTGGCTGTGATCGATGTTTAAATCAGATGTCAGGGGGGTGGAGACAGCAGCGCCAGCAATATGTGTTTGATCCAAGGGATGAACTCCAAAAAAACAGGTGCGGTGGAAGATCTTGATATCCAAAACTGCCCAACCCTAGCGCGGGAGCGTCAAACAATAAAGTGTCCAACAATAGATCTCTGCCGATGTCGGCTCCGGCCGATTGTCTTAATTCAGTTGCGTTAGGCCCTGGCTCTGTTGTTTAACGCTTAGACCGGTAAACCAGGGCAGGAGAGAGACAATGGATCGGGCAGGGTTTGAGGCAGGACTTGAGCGGGATGGGTTTGAATTGGTGCAACGGATGATGCCCGCAGGCACCGTTAATGAAGACCATGACCATCCTTTTGATGCGCGTTTATTCGTTCTAAGCGGTGAAATGACCATAACCTATCAGGGGGAAAGTCGACTCTATGGTCCAGGCGATAGCTGTGAATTTGCTGCCGGCACCCTTCATGCCGAAAAAGTGGGTGCAGCGGATTTTCATTATTTGGCAGGTCTTCGCCAGGTCAGCTGATGGCAGATGTGCACAGACTGATAAAGGCGATGCCAGCGTCGATATAGGCCTGCATATTCAACGGCAAACTGATCACCCCGACCCCAACCAACAGCACCGCGACAATCACAATGGTTGCAAGTTCGCGGCTCATAA
>JBELLC010000021.1:11429-30838 GCA_042088965.1 Nisaea sp.
GGCGGTAAAACTCGCGATTATTGGCGGCGGCAATATCGGTATGCGGCATTTGGATCTGGGGCTTGCAGATCGGGGCTGCGACATTGTTGGCGTGGTTGACCCGTCAGCTGCGGCGGCGCAGCGGGCCCAAGATCGCGGTGTGGCGCATTTTGCTGATCTCGACTCATTACTGGCCACAAACCGCCCCGAGGGTGTGATTGTGGCGGTTCCCACAGGTTTGCATCACGCCATTGGCCTGCAATGTGCGTCCCATGGCCTGCATATGCTGATGGAAAAACCATTAACAGCAACGGTTGCTGAAGGCCGTGAATTGATTGCCGCCGCCGAGGCGGCCAATGTGCGCATTGCCACCGGCCACCATCGGCGCTTTGACCCGTCTGTCGAAAGCGCCCGCACCGCCATTGCCGACGGTCGGTTAGGCCGTTTATTGGCCGTTTCGGCGATGTGGTTTCTGCGGAAGCCAGAGCCGTATTTCGATCTTGCGTGGCGGCGGCGCAAAGGGGCGGGCCCGATTTTGACAAATTTAGTCCATGATATTGATATTTTGCGCCATGTTTGCGGGGAGATTACGCAGGTTTATGCCGAGACCAGCGATTCTGCGCGCGGCTTCGAGGTCGAGGACACAGCGGCCATTATCCTGCGCTTCGCAAGCGGTGTGCTGGCCTCAATTACCCTCTCGGATGCCGCCCCATCGCCGTGGGGATGGGAGCAGAGCAGCGGTGAGAATCCGGCCATCCCAAAAACAGCCATCGACTGTTATTTCTTTGCCGGAACCAAGGCGTCGATGTCGTTTCCAAGTCTGGAGACATGGCAGCATGCCAACCCAGATGTTGATGGCTGGGCAGAGCCACTCATCCATCACCGGCCGCCGCCGCACCATGGTGCGCGCCCGCGCCAAGCCTTGAAGGATCAATTGCAACATTTTTGTGCGGTGGTGCGCGGTACGGCATCAGCACGGGTGGACGGCCACGATGGTTTGGCGACCTTGGCGGCGACAGCTGCGGTATTTGCGGCCATGGAACGTGGCCAACCTGTGCGACCAGAATTCACTTTATGCGATTGAACGGGGCGTATCCAAACGGCCGCAAACAGGCCCAAAGCCTGATCCCTTGGGGTATTCTGATCTTGATTGGGGTTGCCTGGGGGCTGACAGGACCGTTATCGAAAGTTGCCGTCTCAAGTGGGCATCATCCGCTTGGCCTGGCGTTTTGGAATATCGCCATTGGCGGCGCTGTTCTTGTGGCCACCTTGATCATACGACGTCGCCGTTTGCCGCTTTCTCGTCAGCACCTATTATTTTTTGCGGCCTGTGGCTTTCTGGGGACGGCGTTGCCGCATGTCCTGTCGTTCAATGCCTATCGGCATTTGCCCGCCGGGGTGGTGGTTATGCTGATCAGTTTGGTGCCGATGTTGACCTGGTCACTTGCGCTTGGCTGCCGGTTGGAGCGGTTTGAGTGGCGGCGTTTAACAGGGGTGATATTGGGGATCACAGCTGTCTTATTGATTCTGTTACCGAAAGCCAGCCTGCCGTCGGCTGGTCAAGCTATTTGGGTGCTGCTGCCTGTGATCGTGGCATTGTCATATGCCGTTGAAAATATGGTGATCGCTGCGGCCAAACCAGCTGATTGTGATGCTTTGATCGCGATGACAGGTCTGACCTTGGCATCCTTGGCGATGTTGTTGCCAGCGGTGATTTGGTTTGATGCTTGGGTCGATATCAGCAGACTAGACGGGCCAGAACAAAGCCTTATTGGCGGCGCCTTATTGCATTTGGGGGCTTATTTTGGTCTGATTTGGCTGATTGGTCGGGCGGGTCCCGTCTTCGCGGCGCAATGTGGCTATATTGTCACCGCAAGCGGTGTCTTGGCCGGGATGATTTTTCTCGGGGAACGTCACTCGATCTGGGTTTGGGTCGCGCTTGGGCTAATGTTTTGGGGCTTGGCGCTGGTTCGGCCGCGCCGGGGACAAACATCTTAGCAGCGCGAGATCAGGCCGGTTCTGCACGCTGAAAAAGCCATTATTGGGGCGATTTTTTGTCTTTTGAACCAGGATTTTAAGGGCTTTCGTTGGCACCAATTGTCATGTTTGCCGGATCAAGGGTCGACGCCGCGCCAGCATTATGCATAATTGACTCTCGATGAGCGAAGTCAACATCGCTTGAAAGTATGTGTCGCCACTTAGTCAGAACAGGGCAAACCCTGTCGAGCCAGAGCACTTTGGCTTTTAATCAGGCGAGATGGGCATCTGGGATGCCGTCGGCAGCAAATGACCTGCCCCAACAGATTATCGTCGGAGGAAAAGAAAATGGAATTTCGTAAAACCAATGGTCAGCCTATGCCGCGTGCGCTCGTGGACATGGCGAAGACAATCTCAAGCACCAGTGATGTGCGCAGCAGACGCGAGTTTCTCGCCCTGGCCAGCGCTTTTGGTGCTAGCCTCGGTACCGCTTATGCCATGATTGGCATGACCGCGCCGAAAGCGCTGGCGGCGCAACCAAAAATGGGCGGCACGGCCCGTATCCAAATGGAAGTCCGTGCCCTTAAAGACCCGCGTGTTTATGACTGGAGTCAGATTGCCAACTATACCCGTGGTTGGTTGGAATATCTGGTGCAGTACAACAATGACGGTACCTTTGAAGGCAAGCTCTTGGACAGCTGGGCGATCAGTGATGACGCCATGGTTTACGTCCTGAACGTCCGTAAAGGCGTTAAATGGAACAATGGCGATGATTTCACCGCCGAAGATGTGGCGCGTAATATTGCGCGTTGGTGCGACAAAACCGTTGACGGCAATTCAATGGCAGGCCGTTTCGCCACATTGATTGACGCCGACACCAATCAAGCCATCGCGGGGGCCATTCAGGTTGTCGACAGCCATACGGTTAAGTTGAATCTGCCGAACCCAGATATCACACTGATCCCGGGCATGGCTGATTACCCAGCGGCGGTTGTTCACAGCTCGTTCACGCCTGATACCATGATGACCAATCCGGTTGGTACCGGCCCTTATAAGCCAGAATCCCTAAAGGTTGGCGAAAAAGGCGTGATTGTTCGTAATGAGGATCATACTTGGTGGGGCGCGGGTTCAGGTGCCTATCTCGACCGTGTCGAATTCATTGATTACGGCACCGATCCAGCGGCCTGGGTTGCGGCAGCTGAGTCTGACGAAGTCGATATGACGTATGAGACGGTTGGTGAATTTATCACCTTGTTTGATGAGATCGACGGCTGGCAGAAAAATGAAGTTGTGACCGCTGCCACCATCGTTATTCGACCAAACGCAAAAGCTGAAGTTGATGGCAAGATGCCATATGCAGATAGCCGTGTGCGGCGGGCGTTGGCAATGGCGGTTGATCCGGCGATTTGCCTCGAACTTGGTTATTCCAACCTTGGTGCGGTGGCTGAAAACCATCACGTCGGATCTGTCCATCCAGAATATGCACCGCTGCCAAAACAGAAGGTTGATGGGGCTGCTGCCAAAGCGATGATGGATGCTGCTGGCATGGGCGATTATGAGCATGAGTTGATTTCGATTGACGATGACTGGCGCAAAAACACCACCGATGCGGTTGCCAGCCAGTTGCGGGACGCCGGAATTAAGGTCAAGCGGACCGTTCTACCAGGCTCCACCTTTTGGAATGATTGGGCGAAATATCCGTTCTCATCCACCAACTGGAACCACCGCCCACTCGGCGTTCAGGTCCTGGCTTTGGCCTATCGCAGCGGGGAAGCATGGAACGAAGCTGGGTTTGAAAACAAAGCGTTTGATAACCTGCTGAAACAAGCTTTGGCGACACCTGACGTTGAGAAGCGGCGGGCAATTATGGCCAAGATCGAAAAGCTGATGCAGGACGAAGGGGTCATTATCCAACCTTATTGGCGCGCCCTTTATAACCATGCCAAATCGAACCTCAAAGGTGCTGACATGCACATTTCGTTCGAACTGCACGTCACGGATCTTCACTGGGCTTAATCACACACCCGGTTAACCATATAGGGCGAGAGCGTCTTGGGCGCTCTCGCCGTCCTTTATTGATACGATGGAAAGGATATCGTTTTGGGCCCTTTCTTACTGCGGCGCTCTGGCTTTATGGTCTTAACGGCGTTGTGCCTGACTTTCATCGTGTTCTTTTTGACCAATTTAGAACCTAACCTGGAAAAACTCACAAAGACTCAGGGCAGCATGCGGATGACCGATGCTGAGGTTAGCAATTGGTTGGAAAGTAATGGCTATCGCCAGCCCCTTGTGATGCGCTATGGGCAATGGTTGGGGGTGGTCCCCGGCTGGACCCAAACCGATGGCGATGGCAAAACGCGTGGCCGCTGCATTGGCCCTGGCCAAGATCCGGCAAGTGCCGCCACATTCTGTGGCGTGCTTCAGGGTGAATTGGGTTTTTCAACAGTCTTTAAAGAAGATATTTGGGATATCATTTCGCGAAAACTGGCCTTAACAGGCAAGTTGATGTTCTGGGTGATGGTTACCATGGTGCCGATGGCGATTGTCATTGGTGTGGTCGCTGGGATGCGTGAGGGATCGCGCACAGATCGCAGTTTATCCACCTTTTCAATCCTGACGACGTCAACACCTGAATATGTTTCGGGGGTTGTGCTGATCGTTATCTTTGCCAGCTCGATGGTGGGCTTAAAGTGGTTTAAAGGCACGGCCGCTTCGGCGATGGATGGCCTTACATTCGCAAATTTCACCCTGCCGGTCGCCACCATGGCGCTCTATGGCATGGGGTATATTGCCCGTATGACTCGCGCCTCAATGGCGGAAGTGATGACCGCGCAATACATCCGGACCGCGCGCCTGAAAGGTGTCAGTTTCCCCGCAGTGGTTTTAAAACACGCCCTTCGGAACGCCTTAATCGCTCCCTTCACAGTAATTATGCTGCAATTTCCATGGCTACTGACAGGGGTTGTCATTGTTGAAACCTTGTTTAATTACAAAGGCTTTGGGTGGACGCTGGTGCAGGCGGCAGGGAACAATGATATTGAACTGTTATTATCCTGCTCTGTTGTGGCGGTGTTGCTGGTCCTGGTCACGCAGTTGGTTTCAGATATTGGCTATGTCTTTCTCAATCCACGTATCCGTGTGAGTTAGGATCAGCCCATGGATCGTTTAGACGGATTTCAAATTACCGCGCAGATTTTACTACAGATGGCGCCGGTGTGGATTACCATGGCCATCATCCTTGGGCTGTCGGTTTTCTTTCGCAAGAACCTGGGCCTTTATGGCCGGCTTTTTGCTAGTCCAATTGGGATTATCGGCCTGTTGCTGGTGTTGTTTTGGGTTACCACGGCGGTGTTTGCCGATATGCTGATCACCTTTGACCCCTTGCAACAAATCTCTGGCATGAAAAATAAAAAGCCAGGCTGGCCGGTGCGTGGCATGGAAGGGGCGCATTACCTTTTGGGCGGCGATAACTTGGCGCGCGATATCTTTAGCCGCGTGGTGATGGGCAGCCGTACCGTCTTATCGATTGCGCCAGCAGCCACAATCTTCGCCTTTATGGTGGGGGTTACATTGGGGCTACCGGCAGGGTATTTCGGCAAAAAATTTGATACAATCTTGAGCTTTGTCGCCAATCTTGTGCTGGCCTTCCCAGTGATCCTGCTGTTCTATTTATTGGTCACACCGGAAATTCGTTCCACCGGCGTGCCGCTGTGGATGGCGGGCGTGTTGTTTTTATTCCCAATCGTCTTTTTCAGCCTATTTTTCACCTCGCGGTATCGCGAACGGCCCGCCTTGTTGGCGGTTTTATTGGCGTTTACCTTTGTGCTGGGGTTTTGGGCCTATTCAGGTTTGGCGTTTAACCGAGACCCGTTGGGGGTCTTTTATATGGACCCGAACTTGCTGAACATTTTTGTCTCTGTGGTTTTTGTCAACTCGCCAACGGTCTTCCGGATCGTCCGCGGTCTGACCATTGACATCAAAACCCGTGACTATATTGCTGCGGCGCAAACCCGGGGGGAGCGCCCCTGGTACATCATGCTGTGGGAAATTCTACCGAATGCCAGGGGACCGCTGATTGTCGATTTCTGCCTGCGCATTGGCTACACGACGATTTTACTCGGCACTCTTGGCTTCTTTGGCTTGGGGGTCAGCCCTGAAAGCCCTGATTGGGGCATGACCATCAACGAAGGCCGTAAATTATTGGCCATTTATCCGCACTTGGCTTTACCGCCGGCGTTGGCGTTGATGTCGCTGGTTCTCGGTTTAAACCTGCTTGCCGATGGCTTGCGCGAAGAATCTTTGCGAGATTAGGAGCCCATGATGAGCGAACCGATCCTAGAAATTGAAAATCTCTATATCTCTTTTTTCACCCGTGATTATGAAATTCCAGCGGTCATGGATTTTTCGTGCACGGTGATGCCGGGTGAGGTGATGGGCTTGGTTGGCGAATCGGGTTGCGGCAAATCAACGGTTGCCCTCGGCATCATGCGTGATCTGTCAAATGTCGGCAACATTACCGGCGGAACGATCAAATACCGTGGTCGGGATATGGGCGAGATGAGCGCTGAGGAGCTGCGCTCTATCCGCGGCTCACGGATTGCGATGATATACCAAGAACCCATGGCCAGTTTGAATCCAGCTATGCGCATTGGCAACCAATTGATGGAAGTGCCGCTGATCCATGAAAAGGTCAGCCGTGCAGAAGCTTATCAACGGGCATTGGAGATGCTGGAGTCAGTCAAGCTGCCAGATCCGGCGCGGGTCATGGAGGCCTATCCGCATCAGATTTCCGGCGGCCAGCAGCAACGTATTGTGATCGCCATGGCGCTGCTCTCAAAGCCTGATCTGCTGCTGTTGGATGAACCGACCACCGCCCTCGATGTGACCGTTGAGGCGGGGATCATTGAATTGATCAAAGAGCTGGGCCGTAAAACCGGCACCTCAATGCTGTTCATCTCGCATAACCTTGGCTTGATTTGTGAGGTTTGTGACCGAATTACCGTGATGTACTCTGGCGAAGCGGTGGAAGTTGGTACGGTGAGTGACGTCTTTGATGAAATGCGCCACCCCTATACGCGTGGCCTGTTTAATTCCATTCCCTTGCCAGGGGCAGATAAGAACAGCCGCCCGCTGATTGCTATCCCCGGCCAATTACCATTGCCGCATGCCCGCCCAAAGGGCTGTAACTTTGGCCCCCGCTGCGATCAATTTGTTGAGGGTGTGTGCAATAAACGCGAAATTCCGATGATCCCAACGGCGTCGAATGGCGGTCATTTGTCCCGCTGTGAGCGGATGGCGGAGATTGATTGGCAGGCTGAACCGGACCGGCCGATTGTCGGTAATGCGGTTCAGCCGGGCAAGGTGGTTCTTGAGGTGAAGGCGCTGGGTAAATATTACAATGTTGCCGCCAATGAAATTTTTGGCGGTGGTGATGTGCGCACGGTCAAAGCCAATGAGACAATTTCCTTTAATGCCCGTGAGGCGGAAACCGTCGCGATTGTTGGCGAATCTGGTTGCGGTAAGTCAACCTTGGCAAAAATCCTACTGGGTTTGGAGACCAAGTCTTTTGGCAGCGTGACCCTTGGGGATCTTGAAATCGGTGATGTTGATGTCGAAGGCCGCAGCACCAAGACGGTCAGCGCGATCCAGATGGTGTTCCAAAACCCGTTTGATACGCTTAACCCCAGCCATGCAGTTGGCGCGCAAATTATCCGCACCTTGGAAAAATTCGATATTGGCGATAATCCCAAAGACCGCCGCCAACGGATGCTGGAGTTGCTGGACTTGGTGAAGCTCCCCAGGTCATTTGAAAAGCGCATGCCACGGCAGCTTTCCGGGGGGCAAAAGCAGCGCATTGGGGTCGCCCGGGCATTTGCAGGTGAGCCAAAACTTGTGGTCGCCGATGAGCCTGTATCAGCGTTGGATGTCTCGGTGCAGGCGGCGGTGACAGAGTTATTAATGGATATCCAACGCCAAGCCCGGACCACCATGTTGTTTATTAGCCATGATTTATCGGTGGTGCGTTATATCGCGGATCGGGTGGTGGTAATGTACCTGGGCCATGTGGTCGAGCAAGGCAGTACCGATGATATTTTCTCCCCGCCATACCATCCTTATACCGAGGCCTTGCTGTCGGCGATCCCCATTGCCGATACCAGCATTGAGAAAAAGAGTATCGTGCTCGAAGGCGATATTCCATCAGCCTTGAACCCGCCCAGTGGCTGCCCCTTCCAAACCCGCTGCCAGCATAAATCATTGGTGCCAGGTGAGCTCTGCGAAACAGAGGTGCCGGATATCAAATTGCTGAGCGATGGTCATGAGATTAAATGCCATTTGGCGATTGATATTCTGCAAGGTATGGACCCGGTAATCAGTTCAGTGGTCGCAGAATCGCGGGCCTGATACCTCAAGGTGCGGCTGTTTTCCAAAGATTTAATCTGTTTGTTCTCCCCTTTTTGCGCGAAGGCTGGCAGTATTCGGGTCAGTGACGCCGTCTTTGAGACCTTTTATCATCTTGGGAGCTGATCCATGCGTTTCGACAACCGACGCACTGCGTTTCGCGGTGTTCTTGAAGGTGACCGCTGTGTCCATCCGGCATCGGTTCATGACCCGATTGCTGCCCGTGTGGCCGACGATATTGGCTTTGAAATTGGCATGTTGGCCGGCTCTGTTGCGTCGCTGGCCGTTCTCGGTGCGCCGGACCTTATTTTGTTGACGCTCAGCGAGTTTGCGGGCTTGGCAAAACGTATCGGGCGGGCCAGTGAGCTGCCGTTAATGGCGGATGCAGACCATGGCTATGGCAATGCATTAAATGTCATGCGAACGGTCGAAGAATTGGAAATGGCGGGGATCTCAGGGCTGTCGATTGAAGACACTGAGTTGCCGCTTGCCCCAGGGGCCGGCGGCGCAGCGCGTTTGCTGTCAGTGGACGCGGGCATTGGCAAGATGAAGGCAGCTTTGGCTGGCCGGAAAGATAACAAGCTGGTAATTGCCGGGCGGACAAGTGCGTTGGCGATGACGGGGCTTGATGATTGCTTGGAACGCATCACCGCCTATGAAAAAGTTGGTGTTGATGCGATTTTTGTGGTCGGTGCAAAAACGCGCGCTGAGGTGGACGCCATTGCTGATGCGGTATCAGTTCCGATCATTCTCGGCGGCGCCCCAAAGGAAATTCGTGACCTCGACTATTTATCTGCGGCAGGTGTGCGCATTTGTCTGCAAGGCCATCAACCTTTTGCCGCCGGTGTTGAGGCTGTCCGGGCAACCTTGACAGCCTTGCGTAATGGCACCGATCCCGCCGACCTTTCGGGCGTCGCAAGCGCTGAGTATATGACCAAAGTCACCACCGGTGAGGCCTATAAAAAGCGCATTGCTGATTGGCTTTAACTCGGCGGTGGCCTAACCAATTAAGGGCGCTTGATCTAAGCGGACAACGATACCGTTAAGGTCATCCCGGGGGGCTTGATAGCGCTCCATAACCTGCGGGTCATGGCCGGGAATTACATGGTCTTTGCTATCGGCAAGTTGGTAAAGCTTGCGGTGTCCCTGCATCATGTCAGCATGGTTTTGGACAATCACAAAGGGCCGCTTGTCTTCCATATTGGCATAGAAATGACTGGCATCAGAGGCCAGCACAACTTGCCCGCGGGCGGTATTGACCCGCACCGACATCATACCGGCTGTATGGCCGCCGATATGATGCAGGCTGAGGCCAGGGGCAATGTCCTGGTCGCCCTTGTGGAAATGCACGCGACCATCAAAGACATTGCGGACCATCTGGCAAACATGTTCCACGTCATAAGCATGTTTTAACGATGGGTGGCACATGCACGCACCGGTCGTGAACCACATTTCTTCTTCTTGCACATGGAATGTTGCTTTTGGGAAATCTTCTAAACTGCCGGCATGATCGTAATGCATGTGGGTGATAATCACATTGTCAACACTGCCCGCATCAATCCCAAACTGCTTTAGAACATCCGCCGGCCGGCGATGGTCTTTGACCTTCCGCTCGGCAGCTGATCGGTTACCAAAGCCTGTATCGACCACATAGCAGCGCTCACTATTGCGGATCACCCACACAAAATAATCAAGCGGCATGGGGTGGTCATGGGGGTCGCCGCCGAGGAAATTCTGGCTCGACATACGGTCACCGCGATGGGCGTATTTGACAGCAAAGACTTCATATTGATCGGACATAAAAGGACCTCTGGAAACAGAAAAGATAGGTTCATTCGGCGGCAGCGATCGGCTGCGCTTTTACAATACGCGGTAAACCGAGGGCGCAAACTGTTATAATTGCCGCAATCGTGGAGCAGACCAAAAACAAAGTCACAAAACCACCGCCACTGGCATGCATGGTGGCAATGGCAATCGGCGCTGTTGCGGCGACAGAAAAGTTAAGCACGTATTTCACGGCAAACACCCGGCTGCGCATGTGATCAGGCACGCTACGCCCAATCAGGGTATCGATGATCGGGATTTGGCCAAAAATTAACGCCATCATTGCCAACCCCGCGATCACCATCATCACCCCATCGGCATTAACGGCCAGAAATAAGGTCACCGCTTGGCCTGCCATGACAAAAAGCAGGATTGGTTTGATCGCGTAACGATCAATGGCTTGGCCGACAACAACTTGGGTAAGCGAGGCAACCATGTAGACAAAAGTGGCGTAAAGGCTGGCGGTTGCCAAGCTGCCTGCAAAATCGACCACACGCTCTTCAAATATTTTTGGCATGGACACCGTGGTGGCGCTGAAGATAAAGCCGCCAAGGGAGGTTAAGACCGCTAAAACCACCAACAGCTGCTTCCAATTATCCACATGCAAGGCGGTTTTTTTAGCATTGCTGGCGGCCACAGCCGCGCTTTCCTCAACGGTCGTTCGGCAATGGTATAACCAGGCAAGACCGGTTGCCAAAATGATTGCCCCTGGCAGGAAAAACACCACCCGCCAGCCAAAGCTTTCGGCCAGCCAAATTGCCGCCAAAGGCGATAATGCGACACCCATATTGCCCCAAACACCGTTGATGCCAAGGCGCTGGCCAATTTTATCGCCGCCACCAGCGGCCACCATCGCAATCCCAATGGGGTGATAGATTGATCCAAACAGGCCAATGAAAAATAGCCCAATGGTAATGCTTAAACGGCTATCAGCCATGCCGGTGAGGAAGATGACGGCCCCAAGACCAATGAAAAATACCGCCATCATGCCCGGTCGACTCCAGTGATCACCAAGCCATCCAGACGGCAAGGCACCTGCGCCAAAGGCTAAAAACCCGGCACTTGCAAGCGCAATCAAGTCGGCATAACTGGCGTCAAATTCATGTACCATAATGACCGCTGCGGCTGGAAATAGCAGCATTGCCAGATGATCATAAAGATGACCGAGGTTAAGAAAGAGGAAGCGTGAACGTGACATAACGCGGCCTTTCGCCAGCAAGCGGAAAACATACCCTGGGATAAAAAATTAGCTGTGACCAGCAACTTCTTTGCGATCAACACATAGATAATTTCTATAACGGCCTGTAGTACACAGACGATAAGCTGGTTATTTTATCGAGACGATGGCTTTTGCTGTGAGGGAACATGGCTTTTATAAATCCTGATGAAGCGCCCGTGGCCGAGGGCACTCAAGCGACTGAAACGGTCCCTATTATTGATTTGGGGGGCGGCCAAAATGATGCGGCTGAAAGCGCGCGTATCGCTGCTGAAATTGGCGATGCCTGTCGTGATTGGGGGTTTTTCCAGGTCGTCAACCATGGCCTTGATGGCGATCATCTGGACAGGGTTTGGCAAGTTGTACGGCAATTCTTTGCGCTACCGCGGCCTGTGAAGCGCCATCTTGAGCGCAGCAGCCAAAATCCTTGGGGTTATTTTGACCGCGAATTGACTAAAAATATTCGCGATAAAAAAGAAATTTTCGATATTGGCCCGGTGGTTGACGCACAAACAGCTGCCAGCGACCCGTTTTCTGGCGACACCCCTTGGCCAACGCAATTGCCTGCCTTTGAAACGGCCTTGCGCCAGCATTTTGATATTTGTGCGGCCCTATCACAGCGCCTATTGGCAGCGATTAGTCTAGGATTGGATTTGCCCGCCGACCATTTAACCGCAAGCTTTCAGCCCCAGCATACAAGCTTTTTACGGTTGAATTACTACCCCGTGGAAGACCCGTTATCAGATCTATCCGCTGACCACCGCAGCGGCGCTGATCTTGGTGTGCATCACCATTCTGATTCCGGTGCGCTGACCGTTTTGATGCAAGATCAGGTTGGCGGTTTGCAGGTCTTTAAAGATGGCCTGTGGCATAATGTGATTCCGGTCGCGGGCGCTTTTGTGATCAATATCGGGGATATGGTGCAACTTTGGTCAAATGATCGCTACCGGGCGGCATTGCACCGGGTGGCGGCGATGGAACAGGTCGATCGGTATTCGATCCCGTTCTTTTTCAACCCATCCTATGCGACAGTTGTCGCCCCCTTGGTTGATCTTGATCAGGGGCCGCATTATCGGCCTGTTCACTGGGGGGATTTTCGCCGTAAGCGGGCTGATGGTGATTTTGCGAATACTGGCAAAGAAGTGCAAATTACGGATTATCGCCTGTCATAAAGCAGCGCACTTGCCGTCCCGGCGGTGACGGCAAGCACAGGAAAGCTGTTATTTCATGGGGGAGTAATTGGTTGGGATTAACAGCACCGACTGCATATCTTCTAAGCAACTGCCCGCGGTTTGCAGAAACGCTTGCCATTTTGGATCCTGCGCGACGGCGGCTCGGGTGGTCATTCGGGTGTTGATGTCTGGATAGGCCCACATATGTGCAACTTCATGGGGCTGCGGGGCCTCGGCCCCCCAGATACAAACATTTTCAGAATAGCTTTCGCGTACTGGCATGATGTTCTTGAAATGCTCCATCCAGGTCTTTGATTGGCCGGCGCGGCAGCGATACATGCGCAACTCGTAAATATTACCCCCGGTCTTTGGGGGCTTCAAGCGCACCTGCGGATTAAAAAAGCGGATTTCTTGAGTTTGCAGCAAGGGTAACAGGGCAGGCAGATATTCCCCTGTCCAGCCTTTGTTTTTTTGCAACTCGGCCCGTAAATGGGCGCGGTGCTCATAGCTTTCATATTCCCATAAGTGCCAAATTTGATTCAGGCGACCAAACTCAGACGTCCAATAGCCGTGATTGACGCCATAATCATTGCCGCGAATGGGGCGGCCGACCTCTTCGGATAGTTTCAAATAGGCCGGTAATTTGCCGGGATGAAATGTATAGGTTCGCAATTCATGAAGCATGGTGGTTCCTGTTCGCAAAGTTTTTCTTATCGGATTAGACTGCGCTGCTGGCTCAGGCACAATTAAAATCCATCATATCGGTAAAATCCGTCATATGGGGGGCGATCTTGCCGAAAGGGCCATGGCAAATTCGGGTGTGGGGGGATTAAGGAATGGCTGACGGGTCTTTTGGGGCGGATCAAACAGGGTTGGCGCAGGGGCTGGCAGCCCTACTCGATCGCCCAACCGGGGATGTGCGTGCGGCCTTAGCGGCACTGCCCGACAGCTTGCCTGCGACCGGTCAGGGCGAAATGCAAACCTTGGCTGAATTGGCCCCCCTCGTCTTGGGCGGCGCACGGCATTTAGGGGCCGAAACCGCCTTTGCCCATATGGACCCGCCGACCCCCTGGATTGCCTGGGTTGCCGCCCTATGGAATGCCTCGGTTAATCAAAACCTGCTACATCCTGATGTGGCGCCGGTGGCGCGCGATCTGGAGGCGCGGGTGGTCGCATGGCTGGCCCCTTGGTTTGGCATGGATGGTGGGCATTTGACCCCGGGGTCAACAATTGCCAATTTTACCGCCCTTTGGGCAGCGCGTGAACGCGCAGCGGTCGATACCGTTGTGGCCTCTGATACTGTCCATCTCTCGGCCGCGAAGGCCGCTCATTTGCTGGGGCTTAAATATATTTCAGTGCCAACGGATGCACGTGGCGGCTTGGACGCGGCTGAATTGCCCGCCGATTTATCGCGGTCTGCACTGGTGTTGACAGCAGGGACGACCAGCGCCGGGGTAATTGACGATCTGGGGTTAATTGGCCGTGCCGCTTGGAGCCATGTGGATGCCGCTTGGGCGGGGCCGTTGCGGTTATCGCCGCGCCATGCGCGCCTGCTTGACGGTATTGAGCAGGCAGATTCTGTCGCGATATCGCCGCATAAATGGTTTTTCCAACCAAAAGAATCAGGCCTGATCCTTTTCCGTGATAGTGCCGCGGCCCATCAAGCCGTCAGCTTTAATGGTGCTTATCTGGCAGTCCCAAATGTTGGCGTTCTTGGCTCCCACGGCGCCGGTGCGGTGCCGTTATTGGCAACCTTGTTGGCCTGGGGACACGAAGGTGTCGCCCGCCGGCTTGATCAAACCATGGCTTTGGCGGATGATTTGGCGGGCCGTTTGGCCGCCGACCCTCGGGTTGAACTGTGGCGGCCACCAGAAACTGCGGTTATTCTGTGGCGGCCCTTAAATGGCCAGAGCGTTGAGGGGCTCCGCGCGCAATTTCCAGCGGGCATGTCATCAGCGACAACCGTGGATGGCCATGCCTGGGTGCGTCATGTGGCGGCCAACCCAAATGCAAACATTGAGGTGATTTGGGCGGCCATTGATGCGGCGTTAGATAAAAAACAGGGAGAACAAGATGGCGCTTAATATGGACTTTACCCAATGGCAGGCGATTGATACCGCTGCCATGCCGTGGCTTTCTAGCCCCTCATCGGGGGTTGAACGGCGCCCCCTCGAGCGGGCCGCCGCCGAAAGTGGCCACGCGACCTCGGTGGTGCGTTTTCAGCCAAACAGCCATTTTGATCGCCATGATCATCCAGGGGGTGAGGAAATTTTTGTCCTCGACGGGGTGTTTTCAGACGAGCATGGCGATTACCCTGCGGGCAGCTATCTGCGCAATCCCATTGGCAGTGCCCACACCCCTTTTAGTGAACAAGGCTGCACCCTGTTTGTGAAGCTTTGCCAGATGCAGGCGGATGATCAGCGCATCGTGCGAAAATTGACAGAGGATGCGGGCTTTTGTGAACGATCTGAGGGTATCAGCCAATTCCCCTTGCATGCGCATGCGGACGAGCGTGTCCATCTAACCCGTTTTCAGCCAGGCGCGTCATCACCCTTGCACCGCCATGAGGGCGGCGAAGAAATTTTCATTCTAGAGGGCAGCATCGAAGATGCCGGGCGGCATTTTCCAACTGGTAGCTGGATCCGATACCCAGATGGCAGCCACCATCAACCGCACAGCGCTGAAGGCTGTTTATTGCTGGTTAAACGCGGCCACCTTGCGGTTTAAAGCCTAAACAGGCGTTAACTTGATAGGCGGACCAAGCCATCCACTGCAATCACGCCCTCGCCCTCGGCTTTGACGATCAAGGGATTGATTTCGGCCTCAATGACATGCCCAGCGGCAGCAAGGGCAGAAAAGGCGACAATGGTTTCCGCCAGGGCCTGCATGTCGCCAGCTGCTTGGCCGCGATAACCGCGCAATAAACTCAGGCCTTTGACCTCTGTGATCATCGCCTTGGCCGTTGCCAGATCAACGGGTGCCAGGCGCAAGGCGACGTCATCATGGATTTCAGCCAGCAAGCCGCCAAGGCCAAGAACCACCACAGGGCCAACGGTTGGATCACGGTTTAGGCCCAGCAATACCTCCCCCAGCCCAGAGGCCATTTCTTGCACCACAAGGCCGTCAATCGGCGTCTCAGGGGCTGCCTTGGCGACAGCGGCCAGGATTGTCTTACGGGCAGCGGCCAAGGCATCTGCATCCTGTAATCCAAGGGCGACACCGCCAACATCAGATTTATGCGCCAGTTCATGTGAGCGGATTTTCAAGGCCACCGGCCAGCAAAGATCGCTTGGCAAGCTGTCATCAGCGCCGACAGCGATGGTGCGGGCGGTTGTTATCCCTAAATCAGCAAACAAGGCTAACGCTGTTGCCTCATCTAATTGGCTATAAGGGCTGGAAATGGCTGGCGGTGTGACGTTTTGTGGCGGGGCTGGAGCCTGCCAATGGATGAAGGCTTTGAGGGCATCGGCGCAAGATTCAGCGGTTCGAAACCCGGCAACGCCAGCGGACGCTAAGGTGCGCAAGGATTGATCGGCTTGTGGCACCATGAAACTGGCCAGTGGTGTGGTGTGATCGGCTAAATCGACAATCGGCCTCACGGCTAACTCAGGGTGGAATTGTGCCGATGACCCAATGACCGGCACAACGGCGGCATAAGCGGGGTCATCCAGCAAAGTTTTCAGCACCAGATGCATGGTTTCATATTTTGCCCCCGCCAAGGTGACATCCAACATTAAGCTGCCCCGCACGGAAATATCAGCCGCCGCAAGCTTTGCCTCAACTTCGGGCGTGGCCCCTTTACAGGTGATCCCCAAATGCCCCAACCGATCCACAACCATCGCCCCGCCGCCGCCGGTGGTGGTGACCACGGCGATAGATTTTTGCTGGCGTGCGGGATCCGGCAGGCGGCCCACTAAAAGCGGCGGCAATTCAAACAAAGTTTCAAACTGTTCCACCCGGATGATGCCATGGGCTTGGAAAAAAGCGTCTGCAGCTTTGTCTGAGCCAACCATCGCCCCCGTATGGGAGACCGCCAGTTCTTGTCCGGCGGCGGAGCGGCCAAGTTTATAGACAATGATGGGCTTGCCCGCAGCTGCCGCCGCGGTCGCAAATTTTGCGATCATATCAGGGCGGCGAATGGTTTCCATGAACAACAAAAAACAGTCAATATCTGGATCATCGACAGCGGCCAGACCAATTTCGCCAATCGAAAGATCAGCCTCATTCCCCAAGGACATAAGGCTGTGAAAGCCAATTCCACGCGCTTGTCCGCGCGACAAAATAGTGCCAATAAGGCTGCCGCTTTGTGACAAAACCATGGTCCGCCCGGGAATGAGTTTTTCGCATTCAAAGGCCGCATTCACCGTCAAGGCGGTTTGCGCCTGGACGTTAACAACCCCCATACTGTTCGGGCCCAGCAACCGAATACCGGCCTTCGCGGCTGTCTCTGCCAGGGCGTTTTGGCGGGCCTCACCCGCCGGGCCGTCTTCGGCAAAACCATCTGCAAGTACGGAAACCACTGGGATATGACGGCGGGCGCAGTCCTCGACCACAGCCATGGCCGGTTCAGTGTCCAACAGCACATAAGCGTGATCAATCGGCTCTGGCACCGCCTCAAGACTGGCCCAGGCAGCCTCCCCTTGAACCTCTGGACGGCGCGGATTGATTGGATACACCGTGCCTTGAAAGCCATGACGGCGCAAATAACGCAGCGGCCGACCAGCGGTCCGGGATGGATTATCGGATGCGCCGATGAGGGCAATCGTGCGCGGGCGCATTAGGGCATGGATGAAGGCGGCGGAGTGTGGCATCGTTTTTCCAGAATAGGTTGGTCGTGCGGGTGGGGCATCTTGACGTCAATCAATATACAGTTTGGCCCTGCCAATAAAAGATAATAGGGCAAGGAGGGGCGACATGGATCAGAAACAGGATTTACCACTGGAACAGGATTTACCACTGGCACAGGATTTACCACTGACACAGGATTTACCACTGGCAGGATTAAGGGTGATTGATTGCAGTCAAGGGCTAGCAGCGCCGTCGGCAGCCGCATCCTTGGCGATGTACGGTGCTGATGTGATCAAGATTGAAACAGCGGGTGGTGATTGGGGGCGCGGTATTGGCGTGAATAAGGCTGGCAACACCTGTGTCAGCATGGCGGGCAATATGGGCAAACGCAGCTTGACCGTGGATTTAAAAAACCCCGAAGGGCGCGGCTTTATCAAACGCTTGGTTGATGAGGCAGATATTTTTCTGGAAAGCTCACGCCCAGGCGTGGCCCAGCGTCTTGGCATCGATTACCCAACCCTGTCGGCGGATAATCCAGCCTTAATTTATTTGTCGATGACAGGTTTTGGCCAAACCGGCGCCTATCATGACAGACCCTGTTCAGATACCGTTGCACAGGCCTTTAGTGGCCTGATTGCCAGCAATCTGGGCAGTGATGGTATTCCCCATCGTGTGAACACCATTCCGGCTGATATCGCCGGTGGGCTGTATGCTTTTCAGGCAATTTCCATGGCATTATTCCGGCGCACCCGGACTGGTAAAGGCGGCTATATTGACCTAAGCCTGACGCAGGCAATGGCGCATTTCCAAGGTGTCAAATTTGCTGAATATCAGATCGAAGGAGGGGTCCCGACACCTTTTAATGAGCCTGCAGGTAATTATCTCGCGGCGGATGGCTGGATCGTGATCACCCTGGTGAAGGAAGAAAACTTCGCCGCCATCTGCACCGCCATGGAGTTAACCGAACTGATTGACGATCCGCTTTATGTGAATTTTCAGCAACGTGGCAAAAATAAAGTCGCTCTGCGACAGATTATTGCTGAACGGGTTGCCAGCCAAACCGCAGATCATTGGCTCGAGATTTTCAAGGCGAAAGGGATACTGGCTAACCGCGTTTATGACTATGGCGACTGGCTGGCAGATGCGCATGTACAAGAAACCAACTCGGTTGAATATTTTGAGCAGCCGGGCATTGGCACCATCGGTTATCCAGCAATGCCGGGGGGGATGGCACAGGCGGCAACGCTTGCGCCAACGATCGGCTATGGGGATGCAGAGTTCCTGAAGGATGTGGGCATAAGTGACAGAGAGATTGCAGCGCTGACAGCCTCTGGGGCGATCCAGCTCAGCGGTGATTAGCCTTAGCCTTGGGGTGGCTCCCCTATCGCCATTTATCGGTCGCGGCTGTGTCACTGTCACGGGCCGCGACCCAATGGCCGCCGCCATCGGGGGTTTGCTCTAGCTTCCAAAAGGGGGCTTCGGTTTTCAGCCAGTCGATCAGGAAATGGCAGGCTTCTAGGGCAGCAGTGCGATGCGGCGATGCACAGGCCACCAAGACAATTTGTGCACCGGCCTCCAGACGACCATGACGATGAAGGATCAGACTGGCTTCAAGGGGCCAGCGGGCATGGGCCTCTGCCTCGATCCGAGTCAGCATTTTTTCGGTCATGCCGGGGTAATGCTCCAGCGTCATTGCGCTGACGTGATCACGGTTCCCATCGCCCAGATCAGCCATGTCGCGCACCAGACCAACAAAACTGGCGACAGCGCCGATATTATGATTATTGCCGCGCATTTCCGCCAGCTCAGCGGCCAAATCAAAATCATCCGCTTGGACTTTGACCGTCATCAATCCCCCCCTGTCACGGGTGGGAAAAAGGCAACTTCGCGAGCCTCTCCCAGGATGTGATCGAGGCCAACATATTCCTGATCCACCGCACAGCGGACCACCTGCATGTCAGTTAAGGCATCGGTGTGACCCGCGCTTTGATCTGCCAGCCAGCGCACCAAGTCAGCAACTGTCACCACATCACTTGGCAGTGTGACGTCTTCTT
>JBELLC010000022.1:0-3660 GCA_042088965.1 Nisaea sp.
GTTCGCCCAGAGTATCTGTAACACCGCTGCAACCGCCTCAGTACGCTCCGTAAACCCCGCAAGCGCTGGGTGCACCCGCACACCGCTGCCAGGGCCTGGCACAAAAACATTGCCAAATCCCAGCAACCTGCCCGCAAATCTCGGTTTCAGGTACCCGACCAAAGCGTCACCAATCCACCAGGGCAGAAAATGGCTGATATCATGGCGATTACACAGCCGAATATGAGCCATATATCCAAACTCGCGTCGACCTGTCTTGGTCATTGAAGATCCTGTGATTAAAATGCGATGCCGCCGATTCCTCGCCATATCCTAGGGTGATTCGGCCAGAACGGAAGACCTCAATGATGACCCGTCGATGACACCATATTGTCAAAGCTTGGCGCGGACCTACCTGGATACTGTGTAAACTTTCAAAAGCATCATGACAGCTGCGACCGTATAGACAGGTGCGGATCCCTCGGCCAAGGTGTTATCTTTGACGCATTATGGCAACTTTGACCTCAAAATGGGACGACTATGAGCATTACAGCAGAGCCTACCGCCGCGACACCGACTAACCCCGCCGCCCCGCACCAAGATACGGCGGTGATGCCAAATCTGCTGCTGACCTGCCGTGCCGCGATGGTCCAAATCAACGGCTATCGCGATGCCGCGCGAACCGCGCTGATGCTGCGGGTAGCGCCCACCGGCAAGACTTTGGCAGATCGCCTGGAAGCCGAACAACATGCTGCCCATGGTTTTGCCTGGATCGCGACCTATAGCGCTGCCCTTGACCAATTGGTTAACTGGGCCGAGCGGCTAGCCGATGACGACAAGCTGAATGATTTAGAAGCCTTGATCCTGCAACTTGGCTTTGCAGAATACATCAATCAGCTGCGCGGCGGCCTGCCCATGAGCCAAGGTGAAATGGTGCGCCCCCATGATCTTGACCTTGGCGCGGCGGCACGTCGCCAGCTTGATGAAGGTGCCGCCGGATTGCTTGCCGCTGAAGGTGGCTCAATGGCGGCGCGGGCAGCGCTGGCAAGCGCGCTGATCGACGGCGCTGACCAGCAGTTTTTCGGTGATCTTGGGCTGGGCGATGAAACCTTGGTCATGATCCAAGAACAGTTCAGCCGTTTCGCCGCCGACAAAGTCATGCCCTTTGCCCATGAATGGCATTTGGCAGATGAACTGATTCCCATGTCTGTCATCCAAGAGATGGCCGACCTCGGCGTTTTTGGCTTAACGGTGCCAGAAGAATTTGGCGGCCTTGGCCTTGGCAAATTAGCGATGTGTGTGGTGACCGAAGAGCTCAGCCGGGCATATATCGGTGTTGGCTCATTAAGCACCCGATCCGAAATTGCCGCTGAATTAATCCGCCTAGGCGGTACCGCCGATCAGCAAGCCCATTGGCTGCCGAAAATTGCCAGCGGGGAGACCTTACCAACCGCCGTATTTACCGAGCCCGGAACCGGATCTGACTTGGCCAGTCTGAAAACCCGAGCGGTTTTAGACGGTGATGTATATCGGGTGACCGGTAACAAGACATGGATCACGCATGCCGCCCGCGCCGATGTCATGACCTTGCTGGCGCGAACTGATACCGACACCCCCGGCTATAAAGGCCTGTCAATGTTTTTGGCTGAAAAGCCGCGCGGGGATGATGACAATCCATTTCCAGCGACAGGCATGACAGGCGGTGAGATTGGGGTGCTTGGTTATCGCGGTATGAAAGAATATGAGCTTGGCTTTGATGGTTTTGAGGTGAAATCCGATAATTTGCTGGGGGGCCGCGAGGGCGAAGGCTTTAAGCAGCTCATGGCGACATTTGAGTCAGCGCGCATTCAAACCGCTGCCAGAGCTGTTGGCGTTTCCCAAAACGCCCTGGAACTGGCCCTGTCGTATGGCCGCGAGCGGGTGCAATTTGGTCAAGCCATTGTGCATTTCCCGCGCGTCGCGAATAAATTGGCGATGATGGCTGTTGAGACGATGATGGCCCGCCAACTAACCTATTTTGCCGCCCGCGAAAAAGACCTCGATCGGCGCTGCGATATCGAAGCTGGCATGGCCAAACTGCTGGCAGCCCGCGCCGCCTGGGCCAGCGCCGATAATGCCTTACAAATTCATGGTGGCAATGGCTATGCAGAAGAATACCCGATTAGCCGGGTTCTTTGTGATGCCCGGATTTTGAATATTTTTGAAGGAGCCGCTGAAATCCAAGCACAAGTGATTGCGCGTGGCCTGTTGGCACCGCGCAATTAGCGCGGGTTTTTGCACGCCAACTGGTCATTGAGCCAAAACTGCCCTATATCGGTAGCATGATAGAAACATTAATTATAATTGGCATGGTCGCCTCGCTCGGCTTGACGTTGGCATCTCTTGTCGCCGGCGTGTTCACGATGAGTCGCGTTCAAGACAAGGCCCGCCGGCAGTCAAATGTATTGATGCGCTACAGGGTTGTGTTTCAACTGGCGACTGTTGGCTTCTTTATCGCCTGGATGCTCCTGCAAAAATCAAGTTAGAAGGCGATAGGTCATCGTAAAACTCGATAAAATATATACCCGTGGTGGCGACCAAGGGCAGACCTCGTTAAGTGATGGCGCCCGGGTCAGCAAAGACAGTGGCCGTCCAAACGCATTTGGCGATATTGATGAGCTGAACTCTGTCTTGGGGATTGTCCGCCTGCACACCACCGCACAGGTAGAGATTGATCAGATGCTTGGGCGGATACAAAATGACCTTTTTGATCTTGGGGCCGACCTCGCAACCCCAGAGGAAGAGGCCCCAAAATACCCGCCGCTGCGCGTCATTCAGACGCAGGTCGACAGGTTAGAACGGGAAATTGACAGCCTAAATGCCAATCTGTCACCGCTAACATCCTTCATTTTACCCGGTGGAACGGCAGCCGCAGCATACCTGCATTTGGCCCGCACTGTCGCTCGCCGGGCCGAGCGCGCCATCACCACGTTAAACGCAGAAGTGCAGATTAACAGCGTTGCCCTAGCTTATATCAACCGGTTATCCGATTTTTTCTTTGTCCTCGCCCGGCATGTCAATGATGGAGGCAAAGGCGATGTCCTGTGGATTCCAGGTGCCCATCGCGATCCCTAGAAGGCAGGAAACCGTCTGCAATGAATGTGCGCGATGCAACGGTTTTTTAACCTCTGTTCAGCGCCGTTGCTTGACGGCTTCGAATGCTTAACCTACACACCACAAGGTAATGTTATTTTGGCGCGATGCGCCCTAACCACGAGGAAGTCTGATGAAAGTCTTGGTGCCCGTGAAGCGGGTTATCGATTATAACGTTAAGGTACGTGTCAAAGCCGATAAAAGCGGCGTTGAGCTGGCCAATGTGAAAATGTCGATGAACCCCTTTGATGAAATCTCCGTCGAAGAGGCAATCCGCCTGAAAGAAGCTGGCAAGGTCGAAGAGATCATTGCTGTTTCCGTTGGTCCGCAGCAATGTCAGGAAACCATTCGGACAGCGTTAGCCATGGGCGCCGATCGTGGCATCCACGTCCTGCATGATGGCGATACTGAGCCGCTGGCCGTTGCAAAAATGCTCAAAGCGCTGGTCGAAAAAGAAAACCCCGGCTTAGTTATCGTTGGCAAACAAGCGATTGATGATGATTGCAATCAAACAGGCCAAATGCTGTCGGCCTTGTTGGGGTGGTCACA
>JBELLC010000022.1:3760-30772 GCA_042088965.1 Nisaea sp.
GAGGAGCCAGCCACCCGTGACGCGGGTCAAATGGTCGAAGATGTATCAGCCCTCGTTGAAAAACTGCGTAATGAAGCAAAGGTGATTTAATATGAGCACTTTAGTCATTGCTGAACACGATAATGCGGACATTAAGCCCGCAACCCTAAATGCTGTTGCAGCGGCTGTTGAGCTGGGCGGCGACGTGCATGTGCTGGTCGCGGGTCATGGCTGCGCGGCAGCGGCCGAGTCTGCCAGTAAAATCAATGGCGTTGCCAAAGTCCTCAGCGCGGATAGCGCTGAATACGAAAACACCCTGGCCGAGAATGTTGCGCCATTGGTGGTCGATCTGAGCGGTGCTTACAGTCACGTACTGGCGCCAGCGACCTCAAATGGTAAAAATATTATGCCACGGGTTGCTGCCTTACTGGATGTCATGCAAATCTCTGATATTGCAGGTATTGTCGACGCCGATACCTTTATCCGTCCGATCTATGCCGGCAACGCCATGGCGACGGTCACGTCTGCTGAAGCCATTAAGGTCATCACCGTTCGCACCACTGGCTTTGAAGCGGCGGCGGCTGAAGGCGGTGCAGGCGTTGTTGAGACCATCGCAGCCAAAGGCGACCAAGGCCTATCCAGCTATGTTGGTGCCGAGTTGAGCAGTTCAGAACGCCCCGAGCTGACCAGTGCATCGGTCGTTATTTCTGGCGGCCGGGGCATGCAGTCAGGCGAAAACTTCCCGATTTTGGAAGAGGTGGCGGATAAGTTGGGGGCGGCTGTTGGGGCCTCACGGGCGGCGGTCGACGCGGGCTTTGTGCCAAACGATTACCAGGTTGGGCAGACCGGTAAAGTTGTTGCCCCTGATCTTTATGTGGCCGTTGGCATCTCTGGCGCGATCCAGCATCTTGCGGGGATGAAAGATTCCAAAGTGATCGTCGCGATCAATAAAGACGAGGAAGCGCCGATTTTCCAAGTCGCCGATTATGGCTTGGTCGCTGATTTGTTCAATGCAGTGCCAGAATTTAGCGCTGAGCTCGACAAAAGCTAACTCTTAGACGCCTGCAGGGAAGGATGCTGTCATCTCCCTGCAGGCCGTCAAAAACGAAAGCAGACATAATGATTCAACAAATTGGCGTGATTGGTGCGGGTCAAATGGGCAGCGGTATCGCCCATGTTTGTGCTCTGGCGGGGCTGGATGTAACCCTTCTGGACGTTGAACAAACAGTCCTTGATCACGCCGTTGAAACCATCAATGGTAACCTGAGCCGGCAGGTGGCAAAGGGCCGTATCAACGATGCCGACGTCAGCGCTGCCATCGGCCGGATCACGACCACAACTGATTATGCCGCCTTTAATGGCAGCGACGCTGTCGTCGAGGCTGCGACAGAAAACGAAG
This sequence comes from Nisaea sp., assembly GCA_042088965.1. Taxonomy (GTDB): domain Bacteria; phylum Pseudomonadota; class Alphaproteobacteria; order Thalassobaculales; family Thalassobaculaceae; genus TMED26. Next base: position 5,139 of record JBELLC010000022.1, read on the forward strand.
AGATTAAGCGGCAAATTTTTAAAACCTTGGTACCGCACCTGAATGATAAGGCGCTGATTGCCTCCAACACCTCGTCGATTTCAATTACCCGTCTGGCGGCCATCACAGATCGACCCGAGCGGTTTATCGGCCTGCATTTCATGAATCCCGTGCCGGTCATGAAATTAGTGGAAATTATTCGCGGCATCGCCACCGATCAGCCAACCTTCGAATCATTTAACGCGTTGGCAGATCGACTTCGGAAAACAGTGGCGGTTGCCGAAGATTTCCCTGCCTTTATTGTGAACCGAATTCTGCTGCCAATGATTAATGAGGCTGTTTACACCCTCTATGAAGGCGTTGGATCTGTTCACTCCATCGATACTGCCATGAAACTGGGTGCCAACCACCCCATGGGACCGCTTGAGCTGGCTGATTTTATTGGCCTCGACACCTGCCTGGCGGTGATGCATGTGCTGTATGATGGCCTTGCGGACAGCAAGTATCGTCCCTGCCCCCTGCTGGTTAAATATGTAGAAGCTGGTTGGGTTGGTCGCAAATCTGGCCGTGGTTTTTATGATTATTCTGGAGACGTGCCTGTGCCGACTCGTTAACGGCGCCACAGTTTTATATTGTACTTATCTAAAATTTGATATACACTTGCCTTGTCCATCAAAATGACGGAGAAGACGATGACCAGAAAGGTTGAACAACAAGCTTTAAAGCTGTTGAAATTAGCGGTCGCAGATATCGCTGATGACCCCCAGGCGATTGCCGATAGTCTGATGCAGGCGCTGACGCTTGAACGGACCCATGATCAGACGGTGATGCGCGGTCCCTGGCAGCAGAGCCCCCAAACCCAAACAGATCTGAGCGCGCGTGAAACCGCCCAAAGCTTGCGGCGACGGGCGTTGACGCTTCACTAACGATCACGCGCCACATAATATTGCGCAAGCGCTTCAGCTTCGGCGCTGTCCCATTCAGCATCACCCGTGACTTGCCCTTGAATCATGCCGTCCCTGTCAATCATGTAGGTGACCGGCAAACCGCGCGCGCCAAAGGCACGGATCAGCTTATTTGTTGGGTCCCAAGCTGACTGCAGGTCATTGATCCCCAGCTGCGTTAAAAACGCAGCTGGGTCTTTGCCGCCTTTTCGATCCACCGAGATCAGCATGACGTCCGCATCATGGCCTGCAAGCCTGCGCTGTAATGCCGCCAATGCGGGCAGCTCGCGGATACACGGAGCGCACCAGGTTGCCCAGAAATTTACCAATAGAACACGCCCGCGTTTGTCAGCAAGCTTGATTGGCACGCCTTCGGGGCTTATGAAAGCCACGTCTGGGGATAAAACCGGCGGCGTGGTAGGAATGAATTTTTCCATGGCCCCAACGTTTGGCGGTCCTGATGGCAAAACCAGGGGACGGATCACGAAAAAAGCGATCACAATCCCCAGAATGGTGATGCCAACGATCATCATCCAGCGACCGGAAAGCAGTGGTTTTTGATTGATGTTAACCAAGGAACACCTCGCATGAGTGAAAAAAACGACGCCGCCAAGGCCAATGCAGCCCCTGCCAGTCAAATATGGGGCGGTCGCTTCGAAAGTGGACCCGATCAGGTAATGGATGCCATCAATCCATCGATCGAATTTGATCGCCGCTTTTTTGCTGAAGACATTGCTGGTTCCCGTGCGCATGCGGCCATGCTGGTTTCGCAGAACATCATCAGCCCGGAAGATGGCCGCCTGATTGACCAAGGCCTTGAGGAAATTGCGGCGGAAATTGCCGCAGGTCAATTCACCTTTTCGCGCACGCTGGAAGATATCCATATGAACGTGGAAGCGCGGCTAAAAGAAAAAATTGGCGATGCCGCAGGCCGTTTGCATACCGGCCGGTCACGAAATGACCAGGTGGCCACTGACTTTCGCCTCTGGGTTCGGGCTGCCATCGACGCTGTTGATGCCCAATTACAAGACTTGCAAGCAGCCTTGATCAAGCAGGCAGAGGAAAATGCCGCAACGGTCATGCCCGGGTTTACCCATCTGCAAACGGCCCAACCCGTGACCTTTGGCCATCATATGTTGGCCTATGTGGAAATGTTTGGCCGTGACCGCGGTCGGTTTGCCGATGCCCGCCAGCGGATGAACCAATCTCCCCTTGGCGCGGCCGCTTTAGCAGGCACGTCCTTTGCCATCGATCGCCATGCCACAGCAACGGCCCTTGGGTTTGACGGCCCCTCGGAAAATTCCCTTGATGCAGTCTCAGATCGCGATTTCGTTATCGAGTTTCTGTCAGCCGGTGCCTTGACCGCCATTCATTTGTCACGATTGGCGGAAGAATTAATCATTTGGACCAGCGCACAATTTAATTATGTCCGCCTGCCCGATGGATTCACCACAGGCAGTTCGATCATGCCGCAAAAGCGTAACGCCGATGCGGCTGAATTAGTACGTGGCAAAACAGGCCGCATGGTCGGTGCCCTTAATGCCCTTTTGGTCACCATCAAAGGCCTGCCGCTGGCCTTTAATAAAGACATGCAGGAAGACAAAGAACCGCTGTTCGACGCCGCTGACACCCTCTCTGTTTGTTTGGCGGCAACAATTGGGATGATCAATGGGCTGGTGGTAAATGGCGCGGCCATGCGGGCCTCGCTGGCCGTTGGTTTCCCAACTGCAACGGATCTGGCTGATTGGTTGGTGCGCGACCTGGGGATGCCGTTTCGCGATGCCCATCATGTCACCGGCACGTTGGTTAAAATGGCAGAAGATAAAGGCCAAGACATTGCCGACCTTAGCCTCGCAGAAATGCAAACTGTGGAAGCCCGCATCACCGACGCGGTTTTTGCTGTGCTCACAATTGATTCCTCGGTCGCCAGTCGGACCAGTTATGGCGGCACCGCGCCGGAAAATGTGCGCGCCCAAACCGCCCGCGCTCGTGACCGCTTTTTAAAGGCTAACCCATGATTCAACAGGTGCCAAAACGGCCAATTTCCAGCATCATCAAAATAGCCGTTGTTGGGCTTTTATTAGCCCTCTCGCTGGCAAGTTGCGGTAAACGAAATGATCCGATCGCACCGACTGACAAACCTGCATCCTACCCGCAGAGCTACCCCACTAAATAACCCGATATAATCGGTAATGGAGTGACAAATGACATCTGAATTCACCGTACATGACGGCCATTTGCATGTTGAAGCGATGCCTCTTGGTGACATTGCAGAGGCTGTTGGGACGCCTTTTTACTGTTATTCATCAGCCGCGTTGCGCCGACAATATCAAGCGCTGGCATCAGCGCTGGTGGGTATGAATGTTGATATTTACTATGCTGTCAAAGCAAACTCCAACCCTGCGGTTATTGCCACGCTCGCGGCCGAAGGCGCGGGCGCCGATATCGTTTCTGGCGGTGAGCTGCGACAGGCGCTAAAAGCAGGGGTTCCTGCTGATAAGATTGTTTTTGCAGGGGTCGCAAAAACCGAGGATGAGCTGGCCTTTGCGTTGCAGCAAGGGATCGGTCAATTCAATGTGGAGAGTTTTACCGAACTTCATACCCTGAATACCGTCGCCCAAAAAATGAATGACATCGCGCCGGTTGGGTTGCGGGTAAACCCAGATGTTGATGCTGGCACCCATGCCAAAATCAGTACCGGGCGCAAAGGGGATAAATTCGGTGTCGATATCAGCGCCGCACCAGCGTTTTTCGAAGCTGCCGCAGCGCTGCCAGCCATCAATGCGCGCAGCATGTCCGTTCACATCGGCTCTCAGATTACCAAACTCGCCCCTTTTGAGCTGGCCTATCGAAATCTCCGCGAGATGACACTCACCTTGCGCAATCAAGGCTTTGTGATTGATCATCTTGATCTGGGCGGCGGCCTTGGGATTGTCTATGACGCGGAAAGTGAACCAGATCTGAACGATTACGCGCGAATTATTCAAGATACCGTCAGCGATCTGAATTGCCGCTTATCAATTGAACCTGGGCGGTTTCTATCAGGCAATGCCGGGATATTGGTCACCAAAGTGCTGTTGGTGAAAGAAGGCGATGGGCGTGACTTCGTGATTACCGACGGGGCCATGAATGACCTTATTCGGCCCACCCTGTATGAGGCCTATCATGACATTCAGCCTGTCAACCGCCGTGATCGCCCCAATCGTCTAATCGATGTTGTCGGCCCGATTTGCGAAAGTGGTGATTATTTTGCCAAAGGTCGCATGATGCAGCCTGCCGAAGCGGGGGATTTGCTCGCTGTTATGGGGGCGGGGGCCTATGGCGCGGTCATGGCCTCGACCTATAATTCGCGCCCCTTGGCACCAGAGGTTCTGGTCAATGGCGACAACTTCCATGTGATCCGCCCACGGATGAGCTATGCAGAATTGCTGGATCGCGACAGCCTGCCAGACTGGCTCGACAAAACCAAGACTTGACCCGGCACTGCTGACAACCGACATTTTTAATCTCGGCATTTTTAATCTAAGGTGAAGGGATTTTAAGTCCAAGGTACGGGGTTTGGTTCCGCTGGTGCAGCCGAAAGGCCATAAATATGATTAAGCAGGTCCGTAACGGGGCAGCACGCAAAACAGCACATATTGAAACGGCAAAACGCCATGCCGCTTTGGTGTTGCGGTGTGAAGCATGTCTGCGGGCGGGGTGGCCGTTGGCGGTAGTGGTGATGTTTTTTCTGGCAACAGCTTTGCTGACCTTGCCTCAATCCTTTGGCCAAATCAGCGGCGGCTGGGGCCAATTAGCTGTGCTGATTGGATTTGCCATGGCGGCGGGTTTTGCCCTGAGATATTTCCTGATTTCCCTCGATTGGCCCGACACACATGCGATCCATCGCCGCGTTGAAGACGCCAGCGGGATGCCCCATCGCCCGCTGACGCAAATGGCCGATCAGGCCGTGACCAATAGCCCCCTGAGTGATGCCTTATGGCACGCCCATCAAGACCGCTTACGCCAGCAAAGCAACGATCTTAGAGCGGGTGGACCGCGTCCCCTACTGGCTGGCGAAGACCGCTTTGGCATCATCGGGCTGGCCGCCGTGGCGCTGGCAGCAGGTCTCATTGTTGGCGGCAGTGATGGCCGCCAGCATTTAGCAGAAGCGCTGTCTCCTAACCTGTATTTTGGCCCGCAACAGCCGCCACCAACGATCGATGTTTGGATCAATCCACCCGCCTATACAGGCTTGACGCCGAGTCTTTTAGACCGCCAAGTAACGCCGCCAGATGCGCCTTTACCAACGCCGCCTGCGCCCCATGAAATTGCCATTGGCAGCAGCTTGCTCGCGAAAGTCTCCGGTGTGACGCGCGCGCCTGTCTTGAGCATCACCAACCAGGCGGGACAATCGACACAGGATTTTCAACCCGCTGGCAGCAACAGTTATCAGCTCACCACAACGATCACCGATAGCGGCAGTTATGAGGTTCAGCTTGATGGTGATAATGACCGACGGTGGACATTAGCCGTTATTGCCGACCAACAGCCGGCGGTGAAATTCGCTGCGCCACCATCCGTTAGCGAACGGAAATCCGTGCGGATTGATTATAGCGCCCGTGATGATTATGGCGTAACAGCACTACGGGCGGACGTTTTCCGACTTGACGCCAGTGGTCAGCGCCGCGCCGACGCGCCGATTGAGATTGAAGCTTACCTGCCAAACCGCCAGCGCGAGGCGGTCACGGGCTCCCGATTTGTCGATCTGACGCCTCATCCTTGGGCTGGCCTTGCGGTTGTCATTGAGCTTGTCGCCGAAGACGCGCTTGGCCAAAAAAGTCGCAGCACGTCAATGCCGTTGACCTTGCCTGAACGGCGTTTCCAACATCCCGTTGCACAAGCGATTATTGCCCAACGCCAGCGTTTGGTGCGCAGCCCTGCGGAGCGCCAAGACATCGCCAAGGTTCTCATGGCACTGGCGGCACGCCCCGGGGATTATGGCGACGATCTGACGGTATTTTTAGGTCTGAAATCAGCGTCTGCGCGATTGTTTGCGCTGACAGACGTCGCCTCGCGTCAATCGGTTCTGCCCTTGCTCTGGGAAACCGCCCTGCGGGTTGAAAATGGTGCATTAGCCATGGCAGAGCAGCGCGTCCAAGAACTGGAGCAGAAGCTTCAAGAAGCCTTGGCAGGGAACGCCGATCAAGCGGAAATTGAAAACCTGTTGGATCAACTCCAAGATGCCCTCGATCAATATATGCGCCAACTGGCCGAAAAAATGCAGGAATTACAGCGTCAAAACGGCCAGAGAGAAGACTTGGCAGATATCGACCCGCAGCGATTGCTGCGCCCAGAAAATCTACAAAACATGGTCAAAAATGCCCGCCGTCAGCTGCGTCAAGGTAACCCCGATGGGGCCAAGCGAATGCTCTCGCAATTACAACAGATGATGCAAAATCTGCGCCTTGGCCAAAGACCTCAAATGTCGCCGCAACAGCGGGCCATGCGGGAATTAACAAACCGCTTACAGGAGCTGACACGACAACAACAATCGCTGATGGATCAGACCTATCGTCACTATCAACAAGGGCGGCAAAACAGCCAGAACCAGAACAACCCGCAAGGTGAGCGCAAGCAAGGTGAGCGCAAACAAGATAATCAGCCCTCCGCCGGACGGCAAAATCTGGCCGAGACACAGGAACAAGTACGCCGTGCCCTTGGCGCGCTGATGCGCGCATTAAGCGACGGGAACGATGGCCGCGGCGAGATACCAGACGCCTTTGGCAAAGCGGAACGGGCCATGAAGGGTGCCGCCACCGCGCTGCACGATCAGCAACCTGGCAGTGCCCTTGGCCCCCAAGGTGAGGCCCTCACGAGATTACGAGAAGGCGGCCAGCAACTTCAAGAGCAATTACGCCAAGGAATGGCCCAGGGTCAGAACGGCAAAAACCCCGGTCAAGAGACACGATCGGGTCAGGGCGATCCCTTGCGTCCAACAAATCATCAGCAGGGCCGATACGGTGACGGCGATCTGACATTACCAACAGAACGGCAAAGCCAAAAAGTCCGTGATATCTTGAACGAATTACAACGCCGTTCTGGTGATCAGGATAGGGCCCCGACCGAACGGCTCTATCTTGATCGTTTGCTAAAGCGCTTTTAGACCACCATACAGGCATGCAAACCGCATCACACAACCTGGCCGCTCGGATTACCTGGCCACTGGCCATTGCTCAAACCATTGTCTGGGCCGGTTTGTATTATGTTTTCCCCGCAATGTTGACGACCTGGGAGGCTGATTTTGGCTGGTCAAAGACGCTTTTAGCGCTTGGCTTCTCGCTCGCCTTAGGCGCTTCCGCGGTAACAGCGCCTTTGGTTGGTCGCTTTATTGATCGTGGCCAAGGCCGCATTGTGATGACGTCAAGCGCCATTTTTGGGGCGCTTTTTCTGGCCCTCTTAACAATCGTCACCGCCCCCTGGCAATTTATTGCCCTGTGGATTGCGATTGGGCTCTGCACCGCTGGTTGCCTTTATGAGGCCTGCTTTGCGTTAATCACGCGGGCAATGACAACCAATGCCAGATCCGCCATTACCCGTGTAACCTTGGTTGCTGGATTTGCTGGAACACTGTGTTTTCCCAGTGCGCATGTGTTGATCGGCGCGGCTGGATGGCGGCTAACGATTTTGATCTTTGCCGCTGTGATCTTGGCCATTGCGGTGCCCTTGATGTGGTATGCGACAGGCGCTGTGGAACGCCAAGCGGTGACCGCCAATCGGCGCAACTCAACCGCACCGCGGGCAGCCGCTATGACGATTTTAGGGCGACCGATTTTCTGGTTTTTAGCCATTGCATTCGCGACCATCGCCGTTGACCATGGCATGATGGTCAGCCATATCCTGCCGATCCTGAACAGTCGCGGATTATCAGCCGATAGCGCCGTATTCGCGGCCTCAATGATGGGTCCAATGCAAGTCTTGGGTCGGCTGGCAATGGCTGCAACTGAGCGCCATCTCTCAACCCTCGGCATTGCCTTTGGATGCTTTTCAGCGCTCACCCTGTCAGCGCTGGCAATCCTCGCTGCCGCGAGTGATAATATCTTGATCGCCGCCTTCATTGTCATCCAAGGTGCCGCGATGGGCGTGATCACGATTGTGCGTCCCGTGGTGACAGCCAGTCTGCTGGGACATGAAGATTTCGGGATGATTGCAGGCATGATGGCAAGTTTTTATATTGCCGCAACAGCGATCGCTCCAGCGCTTGCGGCCCTGCTTTGGGATTATGGTGGCTATGACAGCGTTATTTCCGTTGCCCTTGTGCTTGCCGGTCTAGGCTTACTGCTTTTCGCCATCGCCTGGTTTTCGGGACGGCGCATGCAGCCATCGTCAAAGCCTTCTTAACTGTCTTCATCTTCTGGATAGCTGGCGACGAATGTGATGATCACATCTTCAGCGTCTGGGTCTGGCTTTTGCAGTTCCTGGCTAAAGCTGATGACCTCCTGCGGCAAAATAACATTCACATCTAAGCCGAAGAAACGTTCTTGAACAACCTCTACCCGGGAATTTAACAAATGCATACACATCGCCGGAATCAGCTGAATTTCATCCGTTGTGTTAATGACCTTGCCTGCCACGGACAAAAAGACATTACCTTTGCGTTTCAAACGCTGAACCACAATGTCTTCCAACACGAGGTTTTCACCGACGACCGGCACGGGCAGGCCGATGGCATCGTAAAATTTTGATACCGGCGGCCACAACGACACCAATTGAGGGCGCGCCGCGAAGACGCTAACGACAAATGCCAAAGCAAAAATAAGTGTCCCAACAAGGAGTCTGACGCGGGTTTGTAGTTTGCGCTTCTCAGACTTTCGTGCTTCCAATATCTCGTTTTGGCGTTGATTTTCCTTGCGCTGCTCGATCAGCGCTAGACGCTTTTCCTCGACCATCCGCTCATATTCAGTTTTATACGTTGACTTCTGATCGGGATTCTCCTCCAGCCCGCCTTTTTTACTTTTGGTACTTTGATCGCCAACGATCGCTGCGAGCGCGCCATGAAGCGGGTCTTTTTTGCGTGTTTTAGTCACTTCGGCCGCTTGTACGCCGATTTTGTTTTCTATTTTTGGCTGTATCTTTGTCTGTGCCATCGGCTTTTTTTCCGCCGCTGACACCTCGTTATCTGTTGTGTGTGGCGTTCCAGGCGCGTGAAACCAAACATGCTGGCATTTGCTGCATTTTAATTTTCGACCCGCCAACCCTAACGCTCCCTTGGGAAGCATGAAGGATTGCGCACATTTTGGACAAGAAACTTCCATAGCACAAATCTAACAAATCACTGACAAGGACGGTAGCCCTGAACGACACGGCACTTTATTTTAGGATACGCTCTAGAATATTGCGCGATTCACCATTAAAGTCGATGATCCAAAGCTTGGAGATATATCAACTTGGTCCGCTTTGAAAACGTTAACTTGCACTATGGGCAAAACGCCCCTGTACTGCGCCAAATATCGTTTGAATTGCTGCCTGGTTCCTTCCACTTTTTAACCGGCCCAAGTGGTGCGGGGAAAACCTCTTTGCTGCGCCTCATTTACATGGCGCAGCGCGCCAGCGACGGGCATATTTCCCTGTTCGGTCAAGATACCCGTGACTTGTCCCGCCAGCAGCGCAGCAGCATGCGCCGACGCATCGGCGTTGTGTTTCAAAACTTTCGCCTGATTGAACACTTATCGGTGCTTGATAATGTTGCGCTGCCGCTGCGCATTGCAGGTGCCAAAGAAGCCCTTATCCAGCAACATGTCCCTGAGTTATTAGAATGGGTTGGGCTGGCAGGACAGGTAGACGCCTTGCCGGCAAGCCTATCCGGCGGCCAACAACAGCGCGTTGCCATTGCCCGCGCCGTCATCACCCGTCCGAAACTGTTGCTAGCGGACGAACCCACGGGCAATGTTGATGACCGTATCGCCTTGCGTTTGCTGTACCTGTTTGAAGAGTTGAATAAAATGGGCACGACAGTACTTATCGCCACCCACAGCGAAGCTTTGGTGACGCAATTGAGTCGACCACGCCTGAATTTAAGCCATGGCACCCTGGCCAATGAATCCCCCGCAACAACCGTTGACCAACAGCCACCTCATGAAGCGGATCTTGGCTGATGGCGACATTTCAATGGCATCGCAATGACCTGGCCTTTCGCAATGATAGCTCTGCACGTGCCATCCCGATTATTGTTGCGGTGATGGCACTCTTGGCCTGCTTGGCTTTGGCTGGCGGCCTTTCCGCCATCGGTATGGAGAAACGCTGGCAAAGCCAATTAGGTGGCGTTATGACGGTTCAAATCCCCGCCCCCATCGACGCGGATGCATGGGCAGGCGATGCTGCCGACAGTCAACGTTTAGCGCTGCGTCTATTGGCCGAAATTCCAGATGTTGCAAAAGCAATCGCCCTTGACCATCGCCGCTCTGAGGCCCTCCTTACGCCCTGGCTTGGGGCTGATGTGGTTGCCGAGTTACCACTGGCGCGCCTGATCGACATCCGGCTTGCCGCCGATGCGAATTTGACGGCAAAGCAACTGCAAACAAAGCTGCAGCGACGTATTCCTGAGATTATTGTCGATGATCATCGCCGCTGGCTTGCAGGCGTCACCCACTTAACACGCATGATTGCCGGACTTGCGAGCGTTGCCCTCACTTTGGTGATTATCGTGACGGCGAGCGTTGTTTTCCTGGCTGTGCGCACTGGCGTGCAACTACATAACCGCGATATTGAGCTGATGCATATTATCGGTGCCACCGACGGCTTTATTGCGGCACAGTTTCAACGGCATATTTTCCGTCTGACCTTGCTTGGCGCTGTCGGCGGCAGCCTCGCCGCTGTTGTGGTCATCCTCAATCTTGACTGGTTTTTAACCAGTGATAGGTCGCAATTTGGCCTCAGTGGCATCATCCAATACCTGCGCCTAACGGCGATAGATTATGCCATGCTTGCGGCCGTTCCGCTGATAACAGCTGGTTTTGCGGTGATCGTCACACGCGTGGCGGTTTTTCTGACGTTAGCGCGGCTGCCTTAAGGAGTAATTGAGCTTGTTTGAATCCAGACGGCGGCAAAGAAAAAGAGCGCAGAGGCGCTTTTTTATCCGTGTTGTCGGGGGGCTTTTCATTCTCACTTTTGCCTTGTGGGTCTTTGGGTTTATCCGTTTCATCTCCGCCATGCCGCAGCCTGATCATAGCCAAAACACCCCTTCAAGCAGGGCGGCAGTGGTTCTGACAGGTGGCGCCTTGCGGGTAACCCACGGCCTCAAACTTCTCACCACGGGGCAGATTGATCGATTATTGATTTCAGGGGTTCATGTTGATTTTAGCCCCCGTTCCCTGCTGGCATTGGGCCAGCGCGCCGATCTGGGATTAGGCTTAGAAACCGCCATCGACTGCTGCGTTACGCTGGGCTATGCCGCCCATGACACCATTGGCAATGCCAAAGAAACAGCCCAATGGAATGCGCTTTACGGGATTAAATCACTGCATTTGGTAACGGCACAATATCATATGGCACGGGCCTTGTTAGAATTTCACAACGCCATGCCGGGTGTCAGCATTTTGGCAAACCCAGTGTTCCCCCCTGATGTCAAACAGCGCCATTGGTATCGTTGGCCGGGGACCCTATTTTTATTTGCAGAAGAGTATTCCAAACTTCAATTGGCACGTCTGCGTATCCAAGTGCAGAATTTCTTTTAAGGCGCAAATATCTGCCAACCTATCGTGCGCGCCGACGCCAAATAATCCCCTATGACAGCCCTTACGGGCCTGGTTTGCCATGCCGTGGATGGGTGGCGCGATGAACATCAATAAGACGTTCGCTATCTAGGCGGGTATAGCGCTGTGTGGTTATCAGAGATGCATGCCCCAGCAACTCTTGAATGGATCGCAAATCGCCGCCACCGGCCAGTAAATGGCTGGCGAAGGAATGCCGCAACGCATGCGGGGTCGCCGTTTCGGGCAGGCCAAGAGCCGCCCGCAGTTGGCGCACCGTCCGTTGGACCACCCCCGCCGCTAAACGCTTGCCGCGAACGCCCACAAAAAGCGCGCCACCAGCCTGCAAGGGGTAAGGACAAAGCTGCACATAATCGGCAATCGCCGCCCGCACCACCGGCAGCAAAGGCAGCAATCTTTGCTTGTCGCCCTTGCCCGTTATCACCAATTGGTCAACACCTGAGACGTCTTGGTGGTCAAGGCCAAGGGCCTCACCAAGCCGCAATCCAGCCCCATAAAGCAAGCTGAGAAGGGCGACATCGCGGGCCGCCACCCAGGGCAGCGTTGGCTGACTGCCTGCGTAATCGAGCGCGGCACGAGATTCAGCGACGGTCAACGCTTTGGGAAGCACCTCAGGCCGCCGCGGTGCCCGAAGGCTTTGTACGGCGGGATTATGGGCCAAATCGCGACGCCCCAAAAATCTGAAAAACCCACGCACCACGGATAATCCACGGGCGACCGAGCTGGCTTTCAGCCCCTGGCGATGGCGATCCGCCAAATAGGCCCGAAAATCGGCGGGTTTCAGCACCGCCATGGTCGCCAAATCGAGTTTTTGGCCAAGATGCTGTGCTGTGAACCCAAAAAATTGCCATAGATCCCGGTGATAGTTTTCAAGCGTCAACGGGGCGGCCCGCTTTTCATCGCCCAACCACTGCGCCCAAGCGGCAACGGCCTGGGCAAGGTCTGGCGACAGCACGCCTGGCAACATCATACCGGCAGGTACAACCAACGTCGCACCATTGCTTCCAAAACCTGCACCAAAAAAGCCAGCGTCTCCGTGCCTTGGCTCACTTGAAAGCCATCCTCCTTACGTGACCCCAGGCCGAGCAATCCAACCGGTGTTGCAGCGCTAATTTTCAACCGCACCAAAGCTTGCGAGCGCACCATCGGCGCGGCGGCGCCAAAAATCTGTTCGTCGCCAATAATGTTTTCATCGATTCGAATATCGTGGTTTTCGCCCATTTGCTGATCCACCAAGCCCGTTGGCACACGTCGGACATTCGCAGCATAGGTTGGCGGCACCTCAATCTCGCTATTTTCGATGCACAGCGTGACCGCATCAATGTCCAAAAAAACCGCCCAATCGATGGTGACTGTCTGAATCATTGCTTCAAAGCTATCTGCATTCATGATGGCCAACGCCGCCATATGCACTTGAGTGTTAATCGTCTGATTGGCACGAGCGGTATCAATCAAATACCGCTGACTGGCCTGTAGCTCATGACTTTCAGCCTGCGCCCGTTGCAGTTTAAAATGTTGCAGGTCAAGCACATTACCGTCGCGCGGCGCGCCCGGCGCTGTCATGGCCGCCAGCAAATCGGGATGCTTTACAAAAAAGTCCGGGTTGGCATTTAAAAAAGCACTTACCGCCGCCACAGATGGCAGGCCGGTGCCAGCCGTTCCTGCCATCGTGTTCTGCGGTGTTGGCTTTTTGCTGGTCATACCGCTGTGCCCTCGGCGGTAAGGATGGTTTGTCCTGTCTTTGCCCAGTCTTTCAAAAACGCATCCAAGCCCTTATCGGTCAGCGGATGATGGTAGAGTTGACGGATCACAGAAGGCGGTAACGTGGCCACATCAGCGCCAATCTTGGCCGCTTCGATCACATGCTGCGGACCGCGAATCGACGCCACGAGAACTTCGGTGTCAAAATTATAATTGCTGTAAATGTCACAAATATCTGCGATCAGGTCCATGCCAACAGCGCCAATATCGTCAAGCCGGCCAACAAAAGGTGAGATATAGCGGGCCCCCGCCTTTGCCGCTAACAGCGCTTGCGCAGCTGAAAAACACAGCGTCACGTTCACCGCTGTACCGTTATCTGCAAGCGCCTTACAGGTCTTCAAACCATCAACTGTCAGCGGCACTTTGACACAAACATTTTCTGCAATCGCCGCCAAAACCTTGCCTTCAGCAAGCATTGTTGGAAAATCAGTTGCTGTGACTTCAGCGCTGACATGACCGTCAACCAGTTGACAAATCTCTGCCACCACCTCGAGGAAGGGGCGACCTGTCTTTGCGACCAAAGACGGGTTGGTGGTCACGCCATCAAGCAGGCCTGTCGCAGCTAATTCCTGAATTTCCGCTACGTCCGCTGTATCAATAAAGAATTTCATCGCTATTGCTGCCCTTTCGCATGACAATTAACGAGCCGGCTCGGCTCGGTATTAGTTTAACGCATGCACAGCACAGAAACCAGTGCCGCAACCGCATTCGAATGCTATGACATCCGGCACAACAGGAAGCGCCGAAATGCCGGTGAGACATGGAAAGCCAAGGTGACAGATAACGATCTTTTTGATGATCAAAAGACAGCCCGCGTCAGTGTCCTGCTGCCGCTGCCACTTGCGGGTGCCTATGATTATCGGTTGCCAGCAGAGTTGACCGTTGGCCCTGGTGATATCGTTGAAGTGCCTTTGGGCCAGCGCAGATTGCATGGCGTGGTCTGGGGGGCGGCCAGCGGCGATGTTGACGCCAAGCGTTTGAAAACCGTTTTGCGGCGGTATCCCATCGCACCTCTGCCCGCTTCTGTGCGGGCTTTGGTTGATTGGGTTGCGGCCTATACCCTGGCCCCAGCAGGCGCCGTCTTGCGCATGGCGCTGAGCGTGCCTGCCGCCTTTGAAGCGCCGCCGCCAGTTGTTTTATTCGCGGCCTTATCTGTTGGCGATCCGCCGTCGGACCTTCGCTTAACCCCCAGTCGCCGCCGGGTTCTGGATGTGCTCCGAGACAGCCCGCCCCGCCCCTTGCGCGATCTGGCCTTAGAGGCGGGGGTTGGTGTCAGTGTTGTCAAAAGCCTGCATGACGCTGGTGGCCTTCGGCGCATAGAGGAGCCGCCACCGCCGCCCTTTGGGCAGCCCGACGGCAAACGTGCAGGCCCGGCCCTATCGCCAGACCAACAAGCCGCCGCCAGCCAGCTGATCGCTGCCGTCAAAGCCAAGAGCTTTTCTGTCACTTTGTTGGACGGGGTCACTGGCGCGGGCAAAACAGAGGTTTACTTTGAAGCGATGGCGGCGGCCTTTGCCGCCGGCCAACAGGTTTTGGTTTTATTGCCGGAAATCGCCCTCACTGCACAATGGCTCAACCGCTTTGAAAAACGCTTTGGCTGCCAACCGGCGGCCTGGCATTCAGAGCTGAAACCGCCTCAGCGGCGGCGCAGCTGGCGCGCCATCGCCGAAGGTCAGGTCGCGGTTGTCGTTGGCGCCCGTTCAGCACTCTTTTTGCCGTTTCCCAATTTAGGCCTGATCATTGTTGATGAAGAGCATGAGAGTGCTTTTAAGCAAGATGACGGCGTCCATTACCATGGCCGTGACATGGCAATTGTGCGCGCCCGTCTGGGCCAACACGCCAGTATTTTGGTATCGGCGACGCCCGCGCTCGAAACCTTCGAGAATGTCCGCAATCAGCGCTATCAAATCGCCCATCTACCTGCCCGCCATGGCACCGCTGAATTGCCAAAAGTTGACCTGATTGACCTGCGGGAGACACCGCCACCTCGGGGCCGATGGCTTGCCCCACCTTTGGCCGACGCGCTGCGGGAAACGCTGGAACGTGGTGAGCAGGCGTTATTATTTTTGAACCGCCGGGGCTATGCGCCGCTGACGCTGTGCCGCCGCTGCGGACACCGTTATGAATGCCCCAGTTGTAGCGCTTGGATGGTCGAACATCGCTTAAGCGGCCGCCTGCAATGCCATCACTGTGGCTATACTGTGAGCCGCCCGACAAGCTGCACGGCCTGCGGTGCAGAGGATAGTCTGGTCGCCAGTGGGCCTGGCGTTGAACGGCTGGCCGAGGCCTTACTGGCAGACCATCCCGATGTCCGCTTTATGATTGCGTCCAGCGATACCGTCGCCGGTCCAGCGGCAGCGGCAGAATTTGTCCGTTCCGTCACAGACGGCGAGGTCGATGTGATTATTGGTACCCAAATGGTTGCCAAAGGGCATCATTTCCCGCTGTTGACCCTGGTTGGTGTGGTCGATGCCGATCTTGGCCTGGCCGGCGGCGATCTGCGCGCGGGTGAGCGGACCTATCAATTATTGCACCAAGTCGCTGGGCGGGCCGGCCGCGGCCTCAAACCAGGGCGGGTATTCTTGCAAACCCATCAACCTGAAAACCCTGTCATGCAAGCCTTAGCTGAAGGCGACCGCGAGAGATTCTTGGACTTGGAACGTGCGCAACGACTGGCGGCCGCAATGCCGCCTTTTGGGCGGCTCGCGGCGCTTGTCATCAGCGCCCCCGACAGTGCCGTCGCGGACCAACTTGCCATTATGATCGCCCGCGTCGCCCCGCAGCTGGACGGCATCGACGTTTTGGGGCCAGCGCCCGCGCCTTTGGCGCTGTTGCGCGGTCGTCACCGCCGCCGCCTGCTCATCAAAGCCCGCCGTGAGGTGAATATACAAAAAGTACTTCATGACTGGTTATCGCCGCTGAAAATCCCCAGTAATGCCCGCCTAACGATTGACATTGATCCCTATAATTTTCTGTGAAAACCGGCTGATAGGAAATCGCTGATGAGCTTAATCAATCCCGCAAAAGCGCTGGTGTCAAACTTTCCACAGGTATCCCTGGGACATTTCCCCACCCCATTGGAGCAGATGCCCCGCCTTGGGAACAGTCTTGGCATTCAAAACTTATGGATCAAACGCGAGGATTGCAGCGGCTTGGCCTTTGGCGGCAATAAAGTCAGGCCACTGGAGTTTTATCTTGGCGCCGCCATGGCCGAAAACGCTGATACGGTTTTGATCACGGGCGCAGTTCAATCAAATTTCATGCGCACAGCAGCAGCGGCGGCGGCCAAACTTGGCCTTGACTGTCATGTCCAACTTGAAGACCGGGTTGCCGATACGGATGCAACCTATCAACAATCTGGCAATGTTTTGCTCGACCGGATCTTTGGGGCAAGCCTACACGCTTTCCCTGAGGGCGAAGATGAAGCCGCAGCCGACCAGCAGGTCGCCATCAGAGCCGCCGACTTAAAGGCCGCAGGCCGGCGGCCATATGTGATTCCCCTGGCTGTCAACCATCCACCGTTAGGGGCGCTCGGCTATGTGCTTTGCGCTGGTGAAATTTTAGCGCAAGCCGCGCAGGATGGGATTGATTTTGACCATGTGGTGGTGGCCTCGGGCAGCGGCTTAACCCATGGCGGTTTGCTGGTCGGTTTCCGCGCCCTCGGCCGTCCTGATATCCGTGTGCAGGCTATGTGCGTGCGCCGGGACGCCGCAAGCCAGCGCCAACGCATGCATCAACGGACGTCCATGATTACTGATTTACTTCAGCAAAAAGAATTGGTCACCCCCGCAGATGTGCGTGTCAATGACCGCTGCTTTCCGCCCTCTTATGGCAAGCTAAATGCAGCCACAGAGGCCGCTATTGCAGCCTTTGCCCGCCAAGAAGGCATTTTGCTCGACCCTGTCTATTCTGGTAAGGTCGCCGCTGGTATGATGGCGATGGCCGCAGACGGTGATTTTGCCCACGCAAAGGGGGTGATCTTTATCCATACCGGCGGCCAACCCGCGCTGTTTGCCTATGAACCGGCCCTGACAGCAGCCTATCGCAGCGCCGAGACCACAGTCTAGAAAAACTGTAGCGCCAGAGCGGCAACAACGACATAACGCAACGTCTTTGCAAGGGTCACGATCACCAAAAACCGCCCCAAAGGTGCGCCCATAACACCTGCAATCGCTGTCAATGGATCGCCAATGATCGGCACCCAGCATAACCACAAGCTATACATTCCCCAGCGCCGGTAAAATGATCGGTAATGGGCAAATTTCGCAGGCGAGATGGGAAACCAAGATTTCTCTTTCAAGGCGTCAACAGACCTGCCAAGCGCATAATTAATCGCGGCGCCGAGAATGTTGCCGCTGGCAGCCGCGACGATGATCAGCACAACAGAATGCTGTCCTTGGGCAATCACAGCCAGCAAGATCGCCTCTGAACCACCTGGTAATAAGGTCGCTGCCGCAAGGGCGCTTAAGAAAAGCCCGAAATAGGTTATGATGCACCTCAGCTCGGTTTCAGCAATCGAAAGTCGGGCAAGCGTTTTAGGTTATAATTCAGCAAGTTTTTGTCCATCAATAAAAACCATGCGTGGCAGCTTGCACCTGGGAAATGTCTATGCTACCTACCGTGCGCTTGTTGGGTTTTGTGCCTGACAATGTCTGTTAATTTTTAAATCGGGTCATCCTTGCAGCGCGCGCGTCGAGCGCGGGTCGTAACAAAGGTGAAAAACGGGAGTGCTTTCCGCCCATGTCATCGCAAACCACCGGCCTCGCTGGTCGTTACGCCACAGCGCTTTATGAACTTGCAGACGAGACCAAGTGTCTTGATGTGATCGCCGCTGACTTGACCACACTGCGCCAGCTTATCACGGAAAGCGCCGACCTTGCCCGGTTGGTGCGCTCGCCGATCGTCGCCCGCGCCGATCAGGTCAAGGGCATGACAGCCGTGCTGGAAGCCGCAAAAGCGAACGCACTGACGGTCAAATTTATTTCAACAGCAGCGGATAACCGACGGCTTTACGCGGTACCGCAGATGATTACAGCTTTTCTCGCTGAGTTGGCCCGTCGCCGGGGCGAAGTGCAGGCTGATGTAACCTCAGCCGTGGCGTTGAATAAAGATGAGGTTGCCGCCGTCACCGAAAGCCTTCGGGCGGCGGTTGGCCAAAAGGTTGCCGTTAATTTAACCGTCGATCCAAGTTTGATCGGTGGCTTGATTGTCCGCGTTGGGTCGCGGATGATCGATAGTTCTCTACGTTCAAAAATCAATCGTTTGCAGCTGTCGATGAAAGGTGTTGGCTGATGGATATCCGCGCCGCCGAAATTTCGTCCATCCTGAAAAATCAGATCGCCGGTTTTGGCACCGAAGCAGAGGTGGCCGAAGTTGGCCAGGTTCTGTCTGTCGGTGACGGAATTGCCCGTGTCTATGGCCTTGATAAGGTTCAGGCTGGTGAAATGGTTGAATTCCCGAATGGTATTCGGGGGATGGCCCTAAATCTTGAGAATGATAACGTTGGTATCGTTATTTTCGGGGATGACCGCGACATTAAGGAGGGCGATACGGTTAAGCGAACCGGCGCTATCGTTGATGCGCCTGTCGGCAAGGGCTTACTTGGCCGGGTTGTCGACCCGCTCGGTAACCCGCTTGACGGCAAAGGCCCGATTGAAGACGCAACCCGCACCCGGGTTGAAGTCAAAGCCCCGGGTATTATGGCGCGGAAATCCGTGCATGAGCCGATGCAAACAGGCCTGAAAGCGATTGATAGCTTGATCCCCGTTGGCCGTGGCCAGCGTGAATTGATCATTGGTGATCGGCAAACAGGTAAAACCGCGATCGCGATTGATACCTTTATCAATCAAAAAGCTGTGAATGACGCAGCGGGCGATGATGAGAGCAAGAAATTGTTCTGCATTTACGTTGCAATTGGTCAAAAGCGGTCAACCGTCGCGCAAATTGTGAAGACGCTCGAAGATTACGGCACCCTGGAATATTCCGTCGTGGTTGCGGCAACGGCGTCTGAGCCTGCACCCTTGCAGTTCTTGGCCCCCTATACAGGTTGCACCATCGGTGAGTATTTCCGCGATAACGGCATGCATGCTGTGATCGTCTATGATGACCTGTCAAAACAGGCTGTGGCCTACCGACAAATGTCGCTCTTGCTGCGTCGTCCTCCCGGCCGTGAAGCCTATCCCGGTGACGTCTTCTATCTGCATTCACGTCTGCTGGAGCGGGCGGCGAAGATGAGTGACGATAATGGCGCTGGTTCGCTGACCGCCCTGCCGATTATTGAAACGCAAGCAGGTGACGTGTCGGCGTATATCCCCACCAACGTGATTTCAATCACTGACGGTCAGATTTTCTTGGAAACTGAATTGTTTTACCAAGGGATTCGTCCTGCTGTGAACGTTGGCCTGTCGGTCAGCCGGGTTGGCTCAGCCGCACAGATCAAAGCGATGAAACAAGTTGCTGGATCGATTAAGTTGGAGTTGGCCCAATATCGTGAAATGGCCGCCTTTGCGCAGTTTGCATCTGATCTTGATGCGTCCACTCAGCGTTTGTTGGCCCGCGGTGCGCGCCTGACAGAGTTGCTTAAGCAACCGCAATATTCACCGTTGCCTGTGGAAGAACAGGTGATTGCGATTTATGCGGGCGTGCGCGGTTATCTCGATACCATCGAGATGCGCGATGTGGGCCGGTTCGAACAAGGCGTCTTGGCCGAAATTCGTGCAAAAGGGACCGATCTATTGGCGACCATCCGTGATGAGCGGGAAATCTCCAAGGATACCGAGGAAAAGCTTAAAACTTTCTTCGACGGTTACGCAAAAACCTTCGCTTAAGTGACGCTGACAAGCGACAAGGGAACGATAGATGCCCAGTCTTAAGGACCTCAGAAACCGGATCAATAGTGTCAAGTCGACACGCAAGATCACCTCGGCCATGAAAATGGTTGCGGCAGCCAAATTGCGCCGGGCCCAAGATCAGGCCGAAGCTGGCCGTCCTTACGCGGACCGGATGGGTCGGATGATCAGCGCTTTGGCAGCTGCGTCAAGTGGCGGTGATGGCCCCAAACTCTTGGCCGGAACCGGCAGTGACCAGGTGCAATTGCTCGTTGTTATGACCGCGGACCGTGGATTATGTGGCGGCTTTAATGGTTCGATCGCCCGCTTGGCACGCCAAGCTATCCAGCGCCTGCAAGGCGAGGGCAAGCAGGTAAAGGTCTTGTGTGTTGGCCGAAAAGGCCGCGATGCGCTGCGCCGTGAATATGGCGAGCTGATCATTGATTGCATCGAAGGCTACAACCGTCCATCCGTGTCGTTCGCAAGCGCGGATGACGTTGCCAACCGATTGCTGTCGATGTTTGAAGCCGGTGAGTTTGATGTCTGCTCATTGATTTTCAATAAATTCCAGTCGGCGATGACGCAGGTTGGCACAGAAAGCCAAATCATCCCCGCACGGATTCCAGAAGCCAATGCGGCTGAGGAGACGAATTCTGGGCCGATGGCGCTCTATGAATATGAGCCTGACGAGGAAGCAATCCTCGAGGCCCTGCTACCCCGCAACGTCGCCACCCAGGTTTTCAGTGCGATGTTGGAAAATAATGCCAGTGAACACGGTGCGCGAATGACCGCTATGGATAGCGCCACCCGAAACGCTGGTGACATGATTGACCGCTTGACGCTGAACTATAACCGAACACGCCAGGCGGCGATTACCAAAGAATTGATCGAAATCATCTCTGGTGCCGAGGCGCTTTAAGCGGACGGTTTTTGACAAGTGATCAGGCATACCGCCTGATGAAATGGAGCAAGACGAATGGCCAATAATGCGGTTGGAACCATCACCCAGGTCATCGGTGCCGTTGTCGACGTGCAGTTCGATGGCGATTTACCGGCGATCCTGAACGCCCTTCAAACCAAGAATGGCGATAACAAACTGATCATGGAAGTAGCCCAGCATCTGGGCGAAAACGTGGTCCGGACCATTGCAATGGATTCCACCGAAGGGTTGGTCCGTGGCAGCGAGGTTACGGACACAGGCGCCCCAATTACAGTGCCTGTTGGACCGGAAACCCTGGGCCGTATTTTGAATGTGATCGGTGAGCCCGTTGACGATGGCCCGGCCGTGGAAGCGAAGCAATTTTCCCCGATTCACCGCGAAGCCCCTGCTTTTATTGAGCAATCCACCGAAGCCGAGATTTTGGAGACAGGCATCAAGGTTGTCGACCTGCTCGCCCCTTACGCAAAAGGCGGTAAAATTGGTCTGTTTGGCGGTGCCGGTGTTGGTAAAACCGTGCTGATCATGGAATTGATTAACAATGTCGCCAAAGCCCACGGCGGTTATTCGGTTTTTGCCGGTGTGGGAGAGCGGACCCGCGAAGGGAACGACCTTTACGAGGAAATGGTTGAATCAGGGGTTATCACCCCTGGCGATCACAAAGCCTCAAAAGCAGCCTTGGTCTATGGCCAGATGAATGAGCCTCCTGGGGCCCGCGCACGGGTTGGCCTATCCGGTTTGACTTTGGCGGAATACTTCCGTGATGAAGAAGGCCAAGACGTGCTGTTCTTTGTGGATAACATCTTCCGCTTTACCCAAGCAGGATCAGAGGTGTCAGCCCTACTGGGCCGGATCCCATCTGCGGTCGGATATCAGCCAACATTGTCAACCGACATGGGCGCCTTGCAGGAACGCATCACAACCACGAAAAAAGGCTCCATCACCTCGGTGCAGGCCATTTACGTGCCTGCCGACGACTTGACAGACCCAGCGCCAGCAACCTCCTTCTCGCACTTAGATGCGACCACAGTTTTGTCGCGGCAAATTGCAGAATTGGGTATTTACCCAGCTGTTGATCCGCTTGACTCAACGTCACGGATGCTGGACCCGCGGATTGTTGGCGATGAACATTACGCCGTTGCCCGTGAGGTTCAAGAAGTGCTGCAGCGTTACAAATCACTTCAAGATATTATTGCCATTTTGGGCATGGATGAGCTGTCAGAAGAAGACCGCTTGGCTGTGGCCCGGGCACGTAAGATCCAGCGTTTCTTGTCGCAGCCCTTCCATGTGGCGGAAATCTTCACTGGCGCACCGGGTAAATTGGTGAGCTTGGAAGATACCATCAAAGGCTTTAAAGGCATTGTTGCGGGCGAATATGATGACATGCCAGAAGCAGCCTTCTATATGGTTGGCAGCATTGATGAAGCCATGGAAAAAGCCAAAGCCATGGCGGCTGAAGCGGCTTAAAGATTTAGGGATCGCCAGTTAGGGTGTTCACTTAAGGGGAATGAAAATGGCAGAAACCACCGCTTTTGAATTGGTCTCGCCAGAGCGTCTGTTGGTTTCTAAAGACGTGGAAATGGTTGTTGTGCCAGGTGCCGAAGGTTACTTTGGTGTCCTGCCACGACATGCACCAATGATTTCAACATTGATGTCTGGCGTTATTGACATTCACCATGGCGGCAAAGTTGCAGAGCAGATTTTTATTGCCGGTGGTTTTGCCGAGGTAACCGAAGAACGTTGCACGGTTCTGGCCGAAGAAGCTGTTGCTGTCGCCGAAATCGACTTGGCCGCAACCGAGGCCACGATCACACGCCTGAAAGACGACGCCTCGGCTGCCTCAGAGGACCAGGAACGCGCCCAAATTGCGGCTCAAATTTCTGTCCTGGAAGCCAAAGCAGCGGCGCGCCGTAACAGCCATTAAGCGCCGGCAAAAGCCATTAAAAAAAATGCCGGCGTCATGCCGGCATTTTTAAATCAGCGACCAAGAACAGCAAACTCTTCAGACAGGCTGCGGTAGATATCGCGCTTGAACGCAATTGCGCGGGTTGGCAGCGCTGCCATCGGAACCCATCGCCAATCCTCAAATTCTGCCTCATGGGCGTTCAAATCAATCTCGCTGTCAACACCATCAAAGCCCATGGCCACCCATTTCTGCACCTGTCCACGGAAACGCCCTTTCCAGACCTTGCCGACCAGATCTACCGGCAGGTCATAGCGGTGCCAGGCGCGACTCTCAGCGATGACATGGGCGTGACGAATGCCTGTTTCTTCCCATAACTCCCGCTTTGCAGCCTCAATCGGCCGCTCACCTTCATCAATCCCACCTTGCGGCATTTGCCACGCTTGACCGTCACCATCACGGCGACGGCCAACGAAAACCAAGCCCTTGTGATTGACAAGCATAACCCCAACACATGGACGGTAGCTGAGCCCACGACCCGTGTCGGGACGGGGCCGCAGGACGGCAGTTGGTATAACCATAGCAAAGCTCCAGACGCGGGGTCAGCTGGATTACAAAATGCGCTGCAAATTGGCAATCGACGACACAGGGGCAAGTGTAATCCCCCGACCGTCCAATCCACTGATCCACTCTTTTAAAACATCAAGGGTGACAGGCAGAGGGGTTGCAAAAGCGACAATATTACGCTCGGTACGGGCGCGCTCTTCCAAATTTTTTAAGGCCTTTTCGATTGCCAAACGTTTTGGATCACGATCAATGAAGCTGTTGTTATAAACCCGTGGCAGGTCAATCGATGTTGCTAATTCTGTGACCAAGCTGCGCGAGGTTGCCCGGCTATCAATCAACATTAAGCCCCGACCTCTGATCGCCTCTAGAATCGGCAAAAGTGACTCGCTATCGGTCGTGAACCGCCCCCCCATATGCGTTACCAGGCCGATATATCCCATCCCTTTGGCCATCGTCCATTCAAGATTCTCAAGGTTTTTGACGACACTTGAGGTGGTCAGCAGGGTATTCGGACCAGGATCATTATACGGATAATTCAGTGGCTCCATGGGCAAATCTAGCAAGACTTCATGACCATCGCGTTTGGCCCGGTCAATCTTCTCTTGCAGGTCACGCGAAAATGCCGAAAAGCTCAAACTAATCGCTGCTGGTAATGATCCAATAACAGCTTGGGTGTCGGCATCAGACAGGCCCAGTTGGGAAATCACGATGGAAATTTTTGGACGCCGGTCATTTTCATAAGGCGCCGCGTAATACTTCCACGGCATCCGACCATCGCCTGCAATCATCGGCAGTTGACCCTGGCCTGTTAATTCCAACAGTTCATCATCAACGGGGGCCAGCCCCTGGCCATTATTTTGTGTTTGGCGCCCAGTTTGCGCTGTCATAGATATCGATACATCTTCTGATGGTTTTAACGCCCCTGACGACGGTTCCAGCATGATCACGATATCGCTGTCATTGGCACCCGAGCGATCTGGCGCTTCAAAGATTGGTACCATGATTCGGGGCTGTCGTTGCTCCCGATCAGCCGTTGTTTGCGCACCGTTAATATAAAGCCATCCTGCAATCGCCCCTAAGCCACTTAAAATAATAATCCACAACACCGCCGAAATACCGACAAAAAATCGGAAATGCTTTTGATTATACTGCAGACGCTCCGCCTCTGCTTGAAGCCAATCAGCATTATCAACAAAGCCATCACCAACTGTAAATTCCCGCGCCACCGGGGGTGCCGCCTTACGGGCACGCCGCGCTGGTTTCGGTGCGTTTTTATCAGACGCAGCAAAGGGATTTGGTATATTTCGGCCTAAAATTCTCAATTCAACGAACGTTCATTGTAAAAACTAATACCACGCAACAGATCAACCGCACGCGAGAGTTGATAATCCGCGACGTCTGCCGATTTTACATGATCTGTTTTCGCTTTGGAATTTGGTTTTTCAGTCGCCTCATCGGTATTTTCGAGGGCACCACGAAGGTTAGATTCACGCCGCATTTTCCCTTGCTCCACCTCTTCAAGGCGGGCCATCGGGACATCGATATCTGGGCTGATTCCCTTTGCCTGAATAGATGCCCCAGAGGGTGTGTAATATCGCGCTGTGGTCAAACGCATCGCCCCATGTCCAGGCAATGGCATGATTGTTTGCACCGAACCTTTACCAAAGGACTGTGTGCCCAAAATGATCGCCCGGCGATGGTCCTGCAGAGCCCCTGCCACAATCTCTGATGCAGATGCAGAGCCCCCATTAATCAAAACGACGATGGGTTTACCTTCGGCCAAGTCGCCTGGCTTTGCATTGGCGCGGGTTGAGTCAGCATTATCCCGCCCACGTGTCGACACAATCTCCCCCTGCTCTAAAAAAGCATCAGAGATCGAAATAGCTTGGTTCAAGAGTCCACCGGGATTATTGCGCAAATCAATCACGAAACCAACCAAAGCATCGCCGATCTCAGCTTTCAAATCTG